>JAIRSS010000094.1 GCA_031255315.1 Spirochaetaceae bacterium | reverse complement strand
TAAGGCGGATGAATTCACTATAGGCCGTGAGCGCCCCCGGAATATCCCCCAGGGCGTGATAGGAGCGGCCCAGATAGAGGCAGGCTTCCGGGGGGGCGTCCGCGCAGGCGCTCAGGTTTTCGAGGATCCGCGCCGCCTCCGCATAATCGCGGTTTACGCCGGCGCGGATAGCCGCCCTGAGCTGTTCCTGCCGGGTATATGCTTCCAAACGCCCCTCCTGATCAAATTCGGGTATAATCGCATCATCTTTTTAAAATAGTTTTCGCCTGAAAGATGTGAGGGCCGTTGCTCCGGTGTTTATGCTGTCCGCTTTTTTTGTTCGGTTCTATTCCGGTTGTTCCGTTTCCCCCGGACTTTACTCCGTTAGATAGACACGGTTAAACGATTTGCCCTGAGTTAAACACATCGGGTACGGCATAGTCAAGCGCCCGCGCCGAATGCACCGGACTAAAGTCTGCCGAATGCTTCTCCGCGAATGTGCCCCGGAGTTTCGGGGCGCATTTCGCAGGCGCAAGGACGATATGCGGCGATTTTGTTACGCGATACGGAACTTTCAGGCAGGATATATGGTACTCCGGCAGTCTGTGTCGCGCCCATGGATTTTTGCACCATCAATAAGGCTTCCCGCCCTGAAAACTCAACTTGACCCGTAGAATCACGCGGGTATTCCCGGTACGCCAACGGAATGAAAATCCAACCCCACAATCTTCATTCATCATCATCTGGAACTTTCCCCTGCACTGTATCTCCTCCCGGAATTTCCGGATTTCAGGAGAGTACAGCACGACTAGGGAAAGTCATGGGCCAAGTTTAGCGGCCATTCAGGGCGGAACACGTCATTTCTTCCTGGTATCTTTCAGATAGAACTGCTCCCCGGTGAAGTACTCGTTGGTAAGTTTTACCACCAGGGGACTCAGGATCAGAACGGTGATCATGTTGGGAAGTATTATCACCGCGTTGGCAAGGTCCAGCACGGCGAGAATGGCTTCCAGCCCGAATAACGCGCCCAGCATGATGCTCAGTGTGTAGATGATGCGGGTGTATTTGGAAATCTTAGTATTAAAGAAGAATTCAACCAGTTTCTCGCTGTACCAGATAACCGCGATAACACTGGACAATACAAAGAGAAAGACTGAAATGGTAATGATATAAGGACCTGCGGGACCCAATACTTCCTGAAAAGCTACGGAAGGCATGGTAAACGCCACATCCGGGGTGATCTTTTTCCATGCCCCGCTGGTCAATACCACAAGGCCGGACAGGGTACAAACGGAGCCGTCTATCAGAACTTCGAAAACGCCCCAGAAGCCCTGACGCACCGGATGGTCGGTAACGGCGGCGGCGTGGGCAATCGGGGCCGATCCCATGCCCGCTTCGCAGGAGTAGGTGGCCCGCGCAAGGCCCATGCGGATCGCCATGGAAATCCCCGCGCCGATGAATCCTCCGGTGGCGGCGGTTCCGGTAAAGGCCGACTTAAAGACCAGCGCCAGGCTGGGGAAGAGATTCCCGATATTGGCAAACAACACAATAAAAGAAGCCGCCACGAAGAGTATGCACATAAAAGGCACCAATTTGTCGGCTACTTTGGCAACGCGGATAAGACCGCCCAACACTACCGCGCCAACCAGAACCACCAGTATCCCGGCGGCAATATACTTGTTGATCCCGATACCTTCGGCGTTTTGAATCAGGGAGATAGACTGAGTTGCAATAGAAGGGAAATAGTAGATCATCGCCGCGAAGGCCGCCGCTCTGGCCGCACCTTTGGCAACGGCTTTGCCCACAGGATGAGAGAAAGCCTTGGTCATGTAGTAACCGGGGCCGCCGACATAATGGCCGTCGGCGTTTTTCTCCCGGTAATGGACGCCCAGGACCACCTCGCTAAATTTGGTAGCGCCTCCCACGATGAAGACTACCCACATCCAGAACAGGGCGCCGGGGCCGCCGTAAGCGATAGCCGCCGGAACGCCCACGATATTGGAAGCGCCGATGGTAGAGGCCATCGCCGTGGCCGCCGCCTGATAGGGGCTTACCGTACCTTCGCCCGTACCCTTATCAAGTATCTTGCCAAAAGTCTGCTTGATGATGTACGGCAGATGCCGGACCTGAAAGAATTTGAGCCTGATGGTCAGGTATATTCCCCCGCCCGCCAGCACTACAAGGAAGAGATAATTCCAGAGAAACCCCGAAATCGCTCCGATTACCGCAAAGAAATTTTCCATAACTGATACTCCTTCATTTTGAGGAAATTTAAACTGTATAAATTTACAAAAAAATGTAAATTTATACCAAAAGTCATCATATCCGCTCTTGTTACTTTGTGCAAGTATACGGAATGGATTTTCGGGGGGTCAGGCCCTTGCTTATGGCAAAGGGACAGACCCCTATTGGCGGGGACAGGCTCTTCCCACTGGGGACAGGCACCTCTGCCAAGGGACACCCTCCTCCGCTTCACCATCACCCGATTCATCACCTTGACATATCCGGGGCTTTTTTGAGAGAATCCTCCTGTGAATATCGAGGATTTAAAGGAAACCGCCGCGCTTGCCCACCTCAATCTGGGGGAGGCTGAATTGGCCGGGGCGTTTCCCGGCTTTGAACAGATGCTTGGGTTCTTTGCGGCAATGCAGGCGGCCGACGGGGACAGGGAGGCTTTTCCCGCTTCCGTTGGCGAAAACGCGGGGCAGTTCCCTCCGGTGGAGTCCGGCTTTTTCCGGGCCGATGCCGCCGTTTCCGGCGCGGGCGCGGCTTCCGGGCTTCTGGATAACGCCGGTGAGCGGGACGGTCGCTTTGTCGTGGTGCCCAACGTCCTGTAAGACGCTCTGCCGCGACTGAATAATTACGGAAAATCCTTAAAACCGCGCCGCAACAATGGTTAGAATGACGGTGATGACGGGCGGCGTTATTCTTCCCTGTTAAAACGGAGGCTTATATGGCTTTATCACTGCCCGATGGCTTTCTTTCCTACGCTGATGAGTGGGAGAAAAAAATCGGCGCGTTTATTGAATACCGGCCCGGGGGGCTGTCCCCCGAAGCGGGCGGCGGCGCTGTTGACGAGGGTGTCGCGGCTACGGTCAGCGAACTGCCTCCCCAGGCCGCATCGCTTGTCAAGGGGCTTCCCTTCGCGGTAAAGGACAATATCGCCGTCAAGGGGTTTTCCCTGAGCTGCGGCTCCAAACTGCTCGAAAAGCTCGTCTCCCCATACACGGCTACGGCGGTGCAAAAACTTGAGGCAGCGGGCGGAACGGTAACGGGCAAGACCAACCTCGACGAATTCGGCATGGGTTCTTCCACAGACTCTTCGGCCCTGAAACGGACCAACAATCCCTGGGACCAGAGCCGCGTGGCCGGAGGGTCTTCGGGAGGGTCCGCCGCCGCGGTTGCCGCAGGGCTTGTGCCCTATGCCTTGGGTTCCGATACGGGCGGCTCGGTGCGCTGTCCGGCCTCGTTCTGCGGCGTTGTCGGCCTTAAGCCCGGCTATGGCGCGGTTTCCCGCTTCGGTCTGGTCGCCTACGCCTCAAGCCTTGAGGGGATAGGCATACTGGCCGACACCACCGCCCGTTGCAGGGCCGTATTCGCGGCCATAAAGGGAAGCGACCCCATGGACCAGACGAGCCGCGATGCGCCGTCCTCCACAGCGCCGCTTTG
>JAIRSS010000002.1 GCA_031255315.1 Spirochaetaceae bacterium | reverse complement strand
TTTCGCGTCGCCCGTTCCGGCTTGTAGCGTTTTTGCGCGAATTGCCGGCGGAAGCCGGGACTTCCGAATTCAACCACTGTCCGGCACAGCCCCTCACGGACGGGGCGCCGGAATATATGATCCGCAGATACGTGAGGCGGGCTGCCGTATAAGGCCGTTAAACGCGGGGGAACCGGGGATCTTCTGGAGGAGCCGGAAGAAGACGGACGCGCCGGAAACTTCGTTTCCGCGGACGCTATGAGGGAATACGCGGCCGTCCTGCCGTCCTGCCGTCCTGCCGGGCGGCGATCCGGGCTTTTCCGGGGCAATTCGATGGCCTATACTTCCTGGAATGAAGATGCAGCTTTCTGTTTTGTGTGCGGCGGCGCCGGTTCTGGCGGCGGCGGCGGTCCTGCTTGTTGGGGCGGCGTTTTTTTCGGGGTGTTACACCGTGAGCCAGGGGGCGGCTCTGCTGGGCTACCTGCATAAGGCGGTTCCCCTGGAGTCTCTGGCGGAGGCTGCCGGGGACGGGGAGGAATCCCTGGCGGACTTTGCGGCCCGGGTTCAGGACATACGCCGCTTCGCTATGGAGGAACTGGGGCTTAGGGCAAGCAAAAACTATACCCGGTACGTTGAGATGGACCGGGATTATCTTGCGGCGGTAGTCTCCGCCAGCGCGAAAGATTCCTTTGCCCGGCATGAATGGTGGTTCCCGGTGGTAGGAAAGGTTCCGTATAAGGGGTTTTTCGATATCCGGGATGCGCGGAAGGAGCGGGAAGCTCTTGAGAAGCAGGACCTGGATGTCTGGGTTCGGGGGGTGGATGCCTTCAGTACCCTGGGCTGGTTTCAGGATCCCCTCTACTCGTATATGCGGAACTACCCGGTTTATCGTCTTGCAAACCTCCTCATCCATGAACTGCTCCACGCGACGGTGTTCCTGAAGGGTCATGTCCAATTCAACGAGGAATTAGCGGAGTTTGTCGGAACCGAGGGCGCCCGGCTCTACATCGCCCGGACGTATGGAGAGGATTCCGAAGAATACCGGATGATAGAGGGTTCCGGGAAGGACGGCGCGGTCTTCCTGGCCTTTATCCGGAACCTGATCGCCGAGTTGGAAACCCTGTATACAAGCGAAGCGGACCGGGAGGAAAAGCTCAGGCGGAAGGCGGAGATCATCCGGAACGCCCAGGCCCGGTTTGAGGCCGGGTACGACGCGTTGTTTCAAACCGGCAGTTACCGGGGCTTCGCCCAGCTCGCGGTAAACAACGCCTATCTGGAAATCTACCGGCTGTATTATGAGGAAGATTCGTTCTTTATGGACCTTTATGAACGTTCCGGCAAGGATTTGCCCCGGTTCATCGCCGCCGCCCGGTCGTTAAAAACAACTGGAAGCAGGGGGCGTGACCCGAAAACCCGGCTTGCGGAGGCGCTGAACCAGCCGCCTCAGTGA
The DNA here is from genome assembly GCA_031255315.1 of Spirochaetaceae bacterium. The sequence continues at coordinate 16,713 of JAIRSS010000002.1, read as the reverse complement.
AAGCGCCGCTTCCAGGAATTTTTAACCGCCGGGAGGATCCGGTTCGACAATACCCTCGCCGCTAAAAGCGCGCTTACCGCCTCGTGAGCGCTTTCCACGGGTTTACGCCGAAGCGGACAAGGAAATAGCCCCAGCCGAAAGCAAAGCCCGCTAAATGGGTTAGGTGGGCCACGCCGCTTCCCCGGCCGAAGACCTGGGAGAAAAGCTCAACGCCGGTAAAGCCCAGCACCATGATGGGCGCCCTGAGGGGGAGTATGCCCCAGAGGAAGACGACCGCCTGGGGGAACAGAACCGCGTAGGCGAGTTGTATCGCAAAAATGGCACCGGACGCTCCCAAGAGGAACACCCGGTACGACCCGGTAACCCAATAGACTACAAAGGAAAAGACTCCCGCCAAAATACCGGTAACCAGGTAATATACAAGGAATTCCCGGCTCCCAATGCTGCGCTCCACCTGGGTTCCGAAAATAAACAAGGCCAGCATATTGAAAAGCAGGTGGCTGATTCCGCCGTGGATGAACATATAGCTGACGAACTGCCATACCATTTGGTAACGGATTACGAGTACCGGATTCAGCGCGGCATAGGTTGTTAAATCAAACCCCATGAACCGGGGTAACGTTTCCTGCAAAAGGAAAACCAGGATGTTGATGCCCACGAGGTATAACACGACGCTGTCATACCGGTATCGAAAAGGACGCCTAAGAAAGTTCATAGGTACATGATAATGATTATCCGGGGCCCCGGTCAATGAAATTAGGAATTCCCGGGTTAACCGCGGAGTTTCGGGCGGGCTTGGGTACCATTGAGGTATGACGCAACGCTGCCGGCCTGATCCTTCCCGGTCTCAAGACCGGATGACAGGCGCGCTGTGTTCCCATTGAACTCACTCCGTACCCTCCCTTGGGCGTCCCTAGGGTAATTTCGGTAACATTTTTCGTGAGGCAGCGCGGAATCTTGCTATACTCCATAAAATTCTCTATACTTTCTCATATGGTGGACAGGGTTCTTATAGATACATTGAATCTGAAAGCCCGGAGTTTCGCGGCAAAATGGGCGGCTAAGGTAGGGAAAGCATCGCAGTTTCAACATTACGCCGCTCTTTCCGGTGAAGCGCTGATCGAACTTAACGCCCCCGTGTATCCTCAACTGGCCCGTGCCCTGGACAGAGGGCTGGACCGGTCTCTTGTGGGCGGGTTTTTTGTTGGTTTCGGGCAGCGGCAAATAGCGAAGGGGTTTCCCGTCTCCGAGACGATTTACGGCGTCAATCTGGCTCAACAAGTGGTTAACGAGTATTTGATGAACGAATTTGCGCCTGAGGGTACGGTCCGTATGTACCAGGCCCTGGATGCTTCTTCCAGGATGGCGGAATTTTTCCTGTTGGGCTGTTTTTATCTTACGAAAGGCGCTCTGGAAGCTATCTATACCTCAATGAAGAAGCATGACGCGGTTTCCGAACAATTATTGAAAAAGTATTTTCGGGATGACTTCTTCTTTAAGAATGATCCGGACAGCGCGGCGCGGGGACTGTAATATGGAACTTGGAGCGCATCTCAATGAATCCCTCAAATTCGTTACCGTGTTTTCGTTTACGTTTTTTGGCCGGGAGATACCGGTAACGGAAACGGTGGTTGTTACCTGGGCCGTAATGGCCGTTCTCATTATCGCGGCCCTGCTGTTAACCCGGAATCTCAAACAGATTCCCCGGGGAGTCCAGTGTATCCTGGAGGGCGCGGTGGAATTCCTCAACGGGTTTTCCCGGCGGCAGTTCGGCGCCCGGGCCGGAGTCTACGGCCCCTATGTGGGAACGGTGTTCCTGTTCCTGCTCTTGGCGAATATCATTCCCGTACTTTCGCCTATTGCGGCTTTCGGCAGGGAGCCGCCGTTTACTATTAAACCCCCGGCCAGGGACATCAACTTCACGGCGGCCCTGGCGCTCATCTCAATACTGCTGGTTCTTTTTGGCGGTATCCGGGCCAGGGGCCTTAAAGGATGGGGAAAACATCTTTTGTCGCCCGTGCCTATGATGCTTCCGTTCAACCTGCTGGAATTCGTCATCAGGCCCCTGTCCCTGTGCCTCCGGCTGTTCGGAAACATTCTGGGGGGGTTCATCATTATGCTGTTGATAGAATTCGTCGCCCCTATTATCGCGCCGCCCGTCCTGTCGTTGTACTTCGATTTTCTGGACGGCCTCATTCAGGCGCTGGTATTTACCTTCCTGACCATCCTCTTTATCGCTGAGGCGGTGGAAGGGGAAAAAGTAAAAAATTGAGGGCCTTGGAGCCTATAAAAACGCTAAGGAGAATATATTATGGAATTGATTTACCTCATCGGAGCGGGAATCGCGGTCCTTACCGGCTTGGGCGCCGGCATCGGCATCGGTATTGCCACGGGTAAGAGCGCCGAGGCTATTTCGCGGCAGCCTGAAGCGTCGGGTAAAATACAGACCGTCTTTTTCCTGGGAATCGCCCTGGCGGAAGCGACGGCTATTTACGGCTTCGTGGTTGCTATTCTGTTGATCGTCAAGTAAGGCCCCCTATGCTTGATTTTTCAGTTACCTTTTTCTTTACCCTCATCAATGTAGGGGTTTTGTTCTTTATCCTGCGGGCCATCCTCTTCAAGCCGGTAACTAAATTCATGGAAGAGCGGTCAAACAAGATCCGGAACGCCCTCGAACAGGCGGAAAAGGATAAAAATCAGGCGAAAGCCCTGTTGGCCCAACGGGAGGAACAACTGGGGAGGGCCGAAGCGGAAGCGGACGCCTGCATCCAGAACGCCCGGAAAGCGGCGGAAAAAGAAGCGGCGGGAATAATCCGCGCCGGTAAGGACGAAGCCGGCCGTATCATCGCGGCGGGAAGAGCCCAGCTTGAGGTGGAGCGGAACGCGGCTATGGTTCAATTCCGCGGCGAGGCCGCCGCCCTGGTTGTCGCGGCCGCAAGCCGGCTTCTGAGGCGGGAACTTTCCGGGGAAGACGCCCGGCGTCAGGCCGCGCTGCTCCTTAACGAGTTGGGGAATCCCTGATGTTCCGCCCGGACCGCTGGGCCCTGGCCTTTATCGCCTCCTGCGGGGAGGACGCCGAAAACGGCTGCGCGGCTCTCAAGACCCTCCTTGCCTGCCTGCGCGGTCTTCCCGCGCCGGTTACCGGCGACTATTCTGCCCGCCAGTTGGAGGGAATGATGCGCCGCGCCGCCGGGTCAACCGGGACATCCCCGCCCTCCCGGGGGCTTGAAATGGCGGTGCGTTTTATCCTGCTCCTGGTGAAGAAAGGCCGCTTCCGGCAGGCCGGCAGGGTCGCCGCGGAAGTTGAAAGGCTGCTGGGCCGCAAAAAAGGCGTCCTTACAGTGGCGGCGGAAGCGGCGGCCCCGCCGGATCCGGCGTTTGAGGCGGACCTGAAAGCCGTGGTGAGTAAAAAAACAATAACCCGAAGTCCCCCGGTTTCCGGAATTGTAGTTGAAACCCGTATACGGCCGGAACTCCTGGGGGGATACCGGATTATAATCGGCGGCGAGGTATGGGACGCCAGTCTGCGGGGACAGATACACAGCATGGCCCAAGCCCTAAAGGCCGCGCCGGGGAAGGCCGCTTCCGAAGGAGGTTTTGCATGACGAATTTTACGGACTTGGCGAAGGTCTTACGGGAACAACTGGAAAACTGGGAGGGCAAGCCTTCCTCCGGATCCATCGGGTTTGTTACCCAGGTGGGGGACTCGGTGGCCAGGGTGTACGGTTTGGATCACGCCGTGTACGGGGAACTCGTGGAGTTTGCTTCCGGCGCGGCGGGGATAGTCCTTAATCTGGAGGAAGACGCGGTAGGCTGCGTACTCCTCAATGGGGAATCCCTGGTGAGGGATGGGGAAGAAGTCCGGGGAACCGGACGGGTGGTTTCCGTACCCGCCGGAGAAGCCCTTCCAGGCAGGGTGGTGAATCCCCTGGGAGAGCCCTTAGATGGGAAAGGCCCTCTGGAAGCGGCGGAATACCTTCCGGTGGAAGCCCCCGCGCCGCCGGTCATAGACCGTGGCGGCGTGAACCAGCCTTTGCAAACCGGCGCGTTGGCGGTGGACGCCATGATTCCTATAGGCCGGGGCCAGCGGGAGCTCATCATCGGGGACCGGCAGACCGGCAAAACCGCCCTGGCGGTGGATGCCATCATCAACCAGAAAGGGAAGGGGGTCTACTGCGTCTACTGCGCCATAGGCCAAAAGGCGTCTTCCGTGGCGGCGATCATCAAGAACCTGGAACGTTTTGGCGCGTTGGAGTATACCTTTGTCGTTTTGGCTTCGGCTTCGGATTCCGCAGCCCTTCAGTACCTGGCGCCGTATTCGGCCTGCGCTATGGCGGAATTCTTTATGCACCGGGGAAAAGACGTCCTGGTGGTGTATGACGATCTTTCCAAGCACGCCGTGGCCTACAGGACCATCTCCCTGCTCCTGCGAAGGCCCCCGGGACGGGAAGCCTTTCCCGGAGACGTGTTCTATCTTCATTCCCGGCTTTTGGAACGGGCCGCCAAACTTTCCGCCGCCAAAGGCGGAGGCTCTATTACCGCCCTCCCCATTGTGGAAACCCAAGCGGGGGATATTTCTTCGTATATTCCCACCAATGTCATCTCCATCACCGACGGCCAGGTGTTCCTGGATTCGGAACTCTTCTATTCAGGGTTCCGTCCGGCCATAGACGTGGGACTTTCGGTCAGCCGGGTCGGCGGTTCAGCCCAGTCCAAGGCTGTTCGCAAGGCCTCGGGCCGGCTGCGGCTGGACCTGGCCCAGTACCGGGAAATGGCCGCCTTCGCCCAGTTCGGCAGCGACCTGGATAAGGCCACTCAGGATAAACTGGCCCAGGGGGAACGGCTCATGGAGGTGCTTAAACAGCCGCAGTTTACGCCCTGGAGTATGGCGGAACAGGCGGCCATCCTGTACGTTGCGGTTAACGGCCATCTTATCGGCATTCCCACGGCTAAGGCCGGCGCTTTTATCGGGGAATTTGTGGAACACCTGAATACCGGCCATTGGGAACTCCTGGAAGCCATAGAGAAGACCGGGGAGCTTACCATGGAACAGGAGACGGAACTTTCGGGCGCTCTGGAAGATTTCAAGCGGGCCGTTAAACAGCGGTAGGGAGACTGTATGGCGAATTTACGGGACGTACAGCTCAGGATGCGGGCAATACGGCAGACCTTGCAGGTGACCAAGGCGATGAACCTTATCTCTACCGCCAAACTGCGGAAGGGGCGGCGGGTCCTGGAGGATACGGAACCGTTTTTTACGAGGATACAGAAGTCTATGTACGACATCCTTGCCGCCGCCGGGCATCCTCAGAGCGAATTTTTCCCCCGTTCCGGATGGAGCAATTCAGGCGGGGTCCGTCACAGCGCGGTGGTGGCGGTTACGAGCGATAAGGGCCTGGCGGGGGGGTATAACGCCAACGTCTGCCGGTGCGCGGCGGAACTCTGTTCCCGGCTCAAAAATCCCCTGCTCATTCTAATCGGGTCCATAGGGTACCGGTACTTCATTCATTCTCCCTATTTGATTCTGGAAAATTTTTCATTCCGTTCCCGGCTGCCTGAGGTAGACGACGCCAGGCAGATCGCCGAATACATCATTTCCCAGTATCTGTGGGGTATGTTTGACGAGGTTCATTTGGTTTATACCCACATGTACAGCGCCGTTAAACTTCAGCCGGCGGAGCGGCAGATTCTGCCCCTGGACGCGGAAGCGATGAAGGCGGACCTGGCCCGGTTTGACAGCCGGGAGCGGGCGGCCCTTCAGTTTGAGTATATTCCCTCTCCAGAGGAAGTTTTTGACGCCCTGGTCCCCCTGTATATCCGGGGCGTTGTTTACGGAAGTCTGGTGGAAGCCTATGTCAGCGAGCAGAGCGCCCGGATGACCGCCATGGAGGAGTCCTCCAAAAACGCGGAAGAAATGCTGGCGGATCTTCAGCTTCATTATAACCGGGCCCGGCAGGCGGGCATCACCCAGGAAGTAACGGAGATTATTTCAGGTTCCACCGCGTTGAACGATTAGCCTGGCAGCCTGTTACACTTTAACCGGCGTGCCGCGGACCTTCGGTCCGACGGAGTTTGCAGGGTAAAAATCGCCTGATCGGTAATTTTTGAGGGGTTTAAGCGCGAAGCGCGCCAACTCCTAGAACGGAAGAACGGTAGAGGTATAATCAATGGCGAATATCGGAATTATCACTCAGATAACCGGCCCCGTGGTGGACGTACGGTTTGAGGAACATCAGGTTCCGGGCATCCTCAATGCTCTGGAAGTGAAAAACGGGGACCGGACTGTGATACTGGAGGTCTTGCAGCATATCGGGGATAACCGGGTACGCTGCGTTGCTATGGCCGCCACCGAGGGGCTGTCCCGGGGGCTTGAGGCGGCGGACTCAGGACAGCCTATTCAGGCGCCGGTTGGGGAAGCCGTGCTGGGCCGTATGTTCAACGTTACCGGCCAGCCCATTGATGACCGGGGCGCGTTCCCGGGGGTTCCCGGGGTAAAGGTCGAATACGCCTCCATACACCGGAGCGCTCCCGGTTTTGAGGAGCAGCGTCCCGCCACGGAAGTCTTCGAGACCGGCATCAAGGTCATAGACCTTATCGCGCCCTACGCCAAGGGCGGCAAAATCGGTCTTTTCGGCGGCGCGGGGGTTGGAAAGACGGTGATCATCATGGAGCTTATCAGGAATATCGCCACGGAACACGCGGGATATTCGGTGTTTGCCGGGGTAGGCGAACGGTCCCGGGAGGGGGCCGATCTCTGGCAGGACATGAACAATTCCGGGGTGGCGGAAAAAACCGCCCTGGTCTTTGGCCAGATGAACGAACCGCCCGGCGCTCGTATGCGGGTCGCCCTGGCGGGGCTTACTATGGCGGAGCATTTCCGGGACCAGGGGGGCCAGGACGTACTCCTCTTTATCGACAACATATTCCGCTTTATCCAGGCGGGTTCCGAAGTTTCCGCCCTCCTTGGCCGTATTCCCAGCGCCGTAGGCTACCAGCCGACTCTGGCCGCCGAGATGGGCGCCCTTGAAGAACGTATCGCCAGCACATCCAAAGGGTCAATTACCAGCGTTCAGGCGGTCTATGTCCCCGCCGATGACATTACCGATCCCGCGCCGGCCACCACCTTCGCCCATCTGGACGCCACGACGGTGCTTTCCCGGAAGATTGTGGAACTGGGGATCTACCCTTCCGTAGATCCCCTGGCCTCAACGTCCCGCATCCTTGACCCCGCCGTTGTGGGGGAGGACCACTACCGCGTTGCCCGGCGGGTTCAGCAGACCCTTCAGCGGTACAAGGAGCTTCAGGACATCATCGCCATTCTGGGCATGGACGAACTTTCGGTGGAGGATAAGCTGCTGGTGAGCCGCGCCCGGAAGATACAGCGTTTTTTCAGCCAGCCGTTCTTTGTGGCGTCCCGGTTCAGCAATATGGAAGGCCGGTACGTGCCGGTCAACGAGACCATCCGGGGCTTTACGATGATCCTGGACGGCGAAGTGGATCAGATTCCCGAACAGGCGTTTTATATGGCCGGCGGCATAGACGACGTGCTGGAAAAGGCGAAGGTCTAGATGGCGGCAAAACTTTTTAACCTGGAAGTGCATACCCCCTACCGCCGTTTTTACGCCGATACGGTGGAAGCCCTGGTTGTTACCCTTATCGACGGTGAAATAGGGGTCTATGCGGACCACACCTTTTTTACCGCCCCGGTGGTTACGGGGGTCCTTAAGATTCGGGACAAGGAAGGGCGGTGGAAACAGGCGTTTATCACTGAGGGCGTCCTGGAGGTGTCTGGCCATCGTACGATTCTGATGGTGGATGCCGCTGAATGGCCGGAGGAGATAGACCGTGATAGGGCGCTGGCCGCGAAGGAGCGGGCGGAAGAGCAGCTTGAGGCGGCGGTGTTCAAATTCGAGACCGACAACGCCCGGTCGACGCTTAGGCGGGCGGAGAACCGGCTAAAGGTGTGCGCCTCTGCGGACGCGGGGAAGTGAGGGCTTCTAAATCAGGCGGCGCGGATACTTGCGGATAATAACGCGCCTCAAATCCGGTGGTCTTAATAGAAACCACTGAGTCTGTCCCAAAACTAATTGACTGTGCGCTATACGCACGGTTTTGGGACAGGCTCTTGCGGTTTTTCAGGCTTTCAGCCTTGCAAAACCACGAATTTCAAGGTTGCTTTCCAAAAAACTGAAGTTTTGGGAAAGCCTCGGTATAGATTTTATATGGTCTGCCGGTTTTTACCCCTCATCATTGGCGATTAATCTCCCGCGCCAGGGAGAGCGCGGGCGGCAATATATTTGGGGGAAAATAATGGTGTATAACGGCGATATACGCGGACTTTTTCTTCCTAATCACGATACCGCAAGGGGCCCGGCAGGGCCTTCTTAAAATTCTCCACGACCTGGTCCGCTCCGGGGCGGGCGTCCACGTCGGTCAAAAGGCCCCGGGCCCGGTAAAAATCAATAAGGGGCGCGGTCTGGGCCCGGTACACATCCAGGCGTTTCCGCACCGCCTCCGGCTTGTCGTCGTCCCGGGTGTAGACTTCCCCGCCGCAGTGATCGCAGACCCCCTCCTGCCGGGGTTTATCAAAAACAAGGTGGAAATTGTGGCCGCAGGCGCGGCAGACCCGGCGGCCCCCCAGCCGTTCAAGGACGGCTTCGTCGGGGATATCAAAATTCAGGACCCGGTCCGAGGGGGAAAAGCCGACCAGGGCCTCCGCCTGGGGAATGGTCCGGGGAAAGCCGTCCAGAATGTAGCCCTCCCGCGCGTCTTCCCGGCCCAGGCGTTCCCGCACCAGATCGACGGTGGTCCCGTCGTCCACAAGCCCGCCCGAATCCAGAATGGCTTTAACCTTCAGGCCCAGGGGGCTTTGGGCGGCTATGGCGGCCCTGAATATCGCCCCGGTACTGATATGGGGGTGGGGCGTCCCCAGGGACTTTTCCAGGATCTCCACCGCCCGAACCGCCAGGGTACCCTTCCCGGCTCCGGGCGGGCCCAAAAAAATTAACTTCATATACACTACCGCCTGTAAGTTTTTTGCGTCTTTATACACGATAATAATAACAAACTACCGGACCGTTATCAACGCGGCGTGCCGTTGCCGGCGCGCTTGGCGGAGGACGGGGCTTGTAAAAAAAATATGAAACTGGCTTTAATGTACGTTATGCCAAAATTTTTGGTTTTGGATATGCCGTTCTGCCCAAATCTTCCAAGAGGTATTCTATGTCCCAACTTACGTGGCTTTGGAACTATCTGAAGGGGAAACGCGCCGCCCTGGTGGCGGGGATTGCCGTTTCAGCCGTCTCATCGGCGATGACGATTATCAATCCCATGCTGTCCCAAAAACTAATTGACGATGTGATAACGCCGGGGAACGCGGAGCTCCTTGTCCCCCTGCTTCTTATCATGTTTGCGGTGCAGGTGGTCAGGCTGAGCCTGCGCTACGCCATGCACAACGCATTCCTGGAACCGATGAGTAATACCGCCATGACGGCGCTGCGGAAGGATATGTTTGAAACAACGCAGAAACAGGATTACCGGTTTCTCCACAGGTTTCCCACAGGGAACCTGATGACCAGGGTAACGCAGGACCTTGACCGGGTCCGGCATACGGTTTCGTGGGTGTCTTTTGCCTTTGTGGATTCGGTGATCCTTTTTGTGTTTGCCTTTATCTTTCTGCTGTTTGTTAACTGGCAGCTTACCCTCTGCCTTACGGCGGTTACCCCTATTATCCTCCTGGTAAGCCGCCGTTTTACCCGGATCATCCGGCCCCGCTTTGTGCTTCTGCGGCAGAAGCTGACCAGCCTGGGGACGACGGTAACCGAAAATATCGACGGCAACCGGGTGGTTAAGGCCTTTGCCCGGGAGGACCACGAAATTGAGAAATTCGAGGTCCACAACGCCGAATTCCGGGACGTAAGCTGCGGCAACGCCCTGATCGCCGCCAGGTATCAGCCCATTCTGGAACTTTTGAGCAACCTGCTGATTATCGTCACCCTGCTGGGGGGCGGGTATTTTCTGATCCACGACCGCATGACTGCGGGCCAGTATCTGGCCTTTTCCTCCCTGAGCTGGGCCCTGGCCAACCCCCTGCGGATGCTGGCGGTTATTCTGGCGGATATTGAACGCTACAACGCTACCGCCGCCATGATCCGGGAGGTGACGGAGGCCCCCAAGGGCTTCTCCGATGCCCCCGGCGCAAAGGATCTGGCCGGCCGTCCCCAGGGGGGTATAGAGTTCAGGAACGTGAACCTGAACATCCAGGGGAACCAGATTCTGGAAGATGTCAACTTCCGGGTGGGGCCGGGGGAGACTATCGGCATCCTGGGGAGCACGGGTTCGGGGAAGACTTCGCTTATCAACTTGCTGGGCCACTTTTACGAACCGGACACCGGTACGATACTCCTGGACGGGGTGGATATCAAAAACTACACCATGTCTTCGCTCCGGCGGTACATAGGCTTTGCCATGCAGGATGTGTTCCTCTTTTCCGATTCGGTGAAGGGGAACATTGCCTACGGCAGGCCGGAACTGGACGACAACACCGTTCTCAAGCGGGCCGCCCAGTCCGATGCCCATAGTTTTATTACCAAAATGGAGGAAGGCTACGACACGCTGGTAGGGGAACGGGGGGTTGGGCTTTCTGGCGGCCAGCGGCAGCGCATTGCCCTGGCACGGGCCCTGGCGGTGGAGCCGGCGATTCTGATACTGGACGATACCACCTCCGCGGTGGACAGCGAAACCGAACAGTACATTCAGAATCAGCTGAGGAACCTGGACTTCCCCTGCACGAAGATCATCATTGCCCAGCGGATATCCTCGTTCCGGGGGGCCAGCCAGATCCTGGTCATGGACAAGGGCAGGATCGTGGAACGGGGTACCCATGAACAGCTCCTGGCCAACCGGGGCTTTTATCATCATATCTGGTGTCTGCAGTACAATGTGGACCCCAATGCCCCCCTGGAGGACTTCTTGGGGGCCCCAAAAGGGGCTCCCTGGGGGGATACATCACCGGCGGCTTCTTTAAGCGGGGGGACAAACTAATGGCCAAGAAAATACGGGAACAACGAACCTCGACAAAACGCAATCGTTATGATGTTGACGAGTACCTGGATGAGAAAGTCAGCCTGTTCAACATCCGCCGCTGCCTCCGTTACCTTGCCAAGACCAAAATGGGGCTGGGGATAGCCCTGCTCCTCTCGGTCCTGGCCAACCTGGCAAGTCTGACGGGTCCTCTTTTTATGCAGAGGGCCATGGACGAGGCCATTCCCAACAAGGACATGGGGCTCCTCCTGAGAATGGCCCTGTACCTGGGCATTACCATCATCATTGCCATAGTCCTGGGGACGGTCAGGAACATCCTGGTGGCCCGGGCGGGGGCGGTGATCGTCCACGATATCCGCTACGACCTGTTCACCCATCTGCAAAAACTGCCCTTCTCCTTCTACGACAGCCGGCCCCACGGGAAGATCTTTGTCCGGGTGGTGCCCTACGTGAACAGCGTTTCCGACGCCCTGTCCAACGGGATCATCAACTTTATTATCGAAGTGCTAAACATCGTGTTTATCATCTTCTTCATGTTCCGGGTGAGCCCCCAGCTGGCAAGTGTTACCATTCTGGGCCTGCCGATCCTGGCGGCCTTTATCTGGACCATCAAACCGGCCCAGCGCCGGGCCTGGCAGCGGGTCTCTAACAAAAACTCCAACCTGAACGCCTACATTCAGGAGGCCGTGGACGGCGTAAGGGTAACCCAGGCCTTTGACCGGCAAGAGCGGAACAGCGGGATTGTGAACAGCCTTACCGGCGAGCGCAACAAGGAATGGATGCGGGCCCAGTACCTGTCCAACACCACCTGGTTTTCCACGGAAACGATAAGCCAGATTGTCTTTTCCTTTGTCTACATTGTGGGGGTCTACCACATGCACCCCATGGTCAGCTTCGGTATGCTCCTGGCTATGGGAAACTATGTGTGGCGTTTCTGGCAGCCTATCATCAACCTGGCGAACATCTACAACACCTTTATCACCGCCATGTCCTACCTGGACCGTATATTCGACACCATCGCCGAGCCGGTCAAGATCAAGGACGCCGAGGGGGCGATAGAATTCCCCTTTGTCCGGGGGCATGTGGAATTCAAAAACGTGAGCTTTAGTTACGACGGCGTCCGCAAGGTGCTGAACAACGTCAGCTTTGACGGCCATCCGGGGGAGAGCGTCGCCATTGTGGGCCCCACGGGGGCGGGGAAAACCACCATCGTTAACCTGCTGTCCCGGTTCTACAATGTGGAGGAAGGCCAGGTCTTTGTCGACGGGCAGGATATTATGAAGGTGACCCTGAAATCGCTGCGCAGCCAGATGGGGATCATGCTCCAGGACAGCTACCTGTTTACCGGTACCATTGCCGACAATATCCGCTACGGCAAGCTGGACGCTAGCGACGAGGAAATACGGCGGGCCGCTAAACTTATCGGCGCGGACATTTTTATCGAAAAACTGCCTCAGGGCTACAATACCCCCATCACCGAGCGCGGGGGCGGTATATCCCAGGGCGAGCGCCAGCTCCTCGCCTTCTGCCGGACCCTTATCTCCGATCCCCGGATCCTCATTCTGGACGAGGCCACGAGCAGTATCGACACGGGGACCGAACAACTGGTCCAGGAGGGGATCCGCACACTGATGAAGGGCCGGACCTCCTTTATTATCGCCCACCGGCTTTCCACCATCCGCGACTGTTCCCGGATCATGTACATCAGGGACGGCGAAATTGCCGAGGTGGGCAGCCACGACGAGCTGATGGAGAAGAAGGGGCTGTACTACCAGCTCTACTGGACCCAGCACGCCGAAGTGGTTTCCCTATGAGGAAGGGCGGACCCTGTGAACGTATTCATCGTCTACGCCCACCCCAGCGGGGAATCCTTTACCCGCCGGGTGCGGGACCGCTTTATCGCGGGGCTGGAACAGGCGGGCCACGGCTACACCGTCTCCGATCTCTACGGGATGAATTTTCGGAGCGACATGGACGAAGAGGAGTACCGGCGCGAGGCCTACTACCGGCTTGAGGCCCCGGTCCCGGAGGACGTGCGGCTTGAGCAGGAAAAGATCAACCGCAGCAACGCCATTGTCTTTATCTACCCCCTTTTCTGGTCCGACGTGCCCGCCAAACTAAAAGGCTGGTTCGACCGGGTCTGGACCTACGGTTTCGCCTACGGGGCCCAGGGGGAGGGCCGCCGCTCCATGAAGCGGCTGGAAAAGGGCTTGGCCATCTGTTCCGCGGGGAACACGATGGAGTACTTTCGGGAAACGGGGCTTTTGGAAAGCATGGAGCGGATTATGCTGAACGACCGGCTCCACGACCGGGTAAAAACCAGGGAACTGGTGATTCTTGAGGCCACCAGCCGGGAGAATCCCCGCCGGGAAGAGGACTGGGACCGGCGCCTGGACCGGGTCTTTGCCCTGGGGCTGAACCTGTAGGCCCCTTGGCCCCGTCCGGGGCCAAGGGGCCGGGTTTACATTTCCTGCCGGTCGATTTGGGAGATGCGCCAGTTCCCCTTGTGCCGGATAAGGGTAAGATCGTCGATCATCCGGTAGCCCCAGGGGGGAATAAACTCCTCCGGGGCAAGGGTCCCGCCGATCTCGGGCAGGAAGCCTGAGTCCGGCGGTTCGGGCAGGGGGGGCGGTTCCGGTGCGGGCCCCAGAACGGCGGCAATGCCCCCTGGATTCCCGTCCCCACCGGGTATCCAGATGATATACTCCGCCCGGTAGCGCTGTTCCTCCCCCTCCTCATCCCCCGCCAGCCAGGTGATGTTCAAGTCGGTAACGCCCAGAACTTGGGCGCTTGTGGGCGGGGCGCCGGCGTCAAACCAGTCCTGGGCCGCAATCATCACGGTGCTGAACTCGTAGGCCTGGCGGACCCGGCTGGTCACAAAGTAGCTGGTGATCATGTTGATGTCCTGTTTACCGGCTTTTTTGATGACGCAGGCTTCCATCAAGGTATGATCCAGCGCGCCGAAGGCACCGTAGTAGGTCTCCAGCACCTGGCGGGAATCCAGGCCGGCGGTGGTGGGAAGGCTCCGGCGGGAGGCGACCATGCTGCTGGTGAAGAGGATCACCACGGCCAGGGCCGCGGCGATGCCGGTTATAATGGCGGTGTTCCGTATCACAAAACGCCGGGTCCCCACAGTGAGGTTCCGCTTTTTCGTGTAGCGTTCCCGCTCCTCCCGCAGCTTTTCCCGCTCCCCCGCCTCTAGTTCGTGGAAAAAGGCGGCGGGCCCCCGGCCTGGGGCGGCGCTTCCCGAGGGCGGCCCCAGGGCTTTCACAAAGTCCTCCGGGGAGGGCCGGGGCTCTTGCCGGCCCTTAAGCCCGGCAAGAGCCCGGTCCGCCAGTTCCGCAATCCCCCTGTCCAGGCCCGGCGCCGCAAGGCCCAGGGGCAGAAAAACCCCCTCCCGCATGTCCTGGTGCAGTTTCTCCGGGTCGCGGCTGGGAAAGGGCAGGGCGCCGGATCGCTCCAAAACGGGCGGCCCCAGGACGGGGCGGCGTGGGCCGCCCCGCGCTGCCTCGGGAGCGGGCTCCGTAACCGGCGGGTTTTTTCCGCCGGCTGCATGGGCAAAGATGCGGTAGAGCATGGCTCCGGCGGTAAAGGAAACCGCTTCCTTCCCCTTTAAGTCCTGAAAAACCAGGGATTCCCCGCCGTCCAGCCACAGATCCGGGGACTCCGCCTGGATGCAGCGGCAGCGCAGCCGCTCCGGCGGGGAAAACATGGTCCCCGCCGGGTAAGGCCCCTCCCCCAGGGCGACAAAGAGCCCCGCCGGCCACAGACCGGCCTCGTCCGCCAGGGGAAAGGCGGCCAGCCAATAGCGCAGGGCCTCCAGGGCCAGGTCCTCCCGGCCCGGCGCAAGGAGCAGATCAAAGCGCTCTCCCTCAAAATCCGGCCCCCAGACCACCATGGTCCCCTCGCTTTCGATGACTCCGCCGGGCAGCCAGGTATTGACTTTGCCGTCCGGCAGGACAATGCGCCCTTCCTGGGTAATAAACTGGGCAAGCTTCGCCTGGGCAAATGCCTGGGCGTTTAAGCCCGTGTCAAAACCCAGCCGCCGCTTTCCGTCAAGCTCAAGACGAAAAATCCCTCTGGCCATAATCGCTAACTCCCGCCTACCCGGCTAACGCGCACCGGGTGAATAGAGGTACTTAAAATACTCCATGTCTGTGGACAGGGTCTTGTCAAATTCGGGCATCGTGGTCCGGTACGACTCCACCGCCCGCCAGAAATCGAAGAAACTCTGATCCCGGCTGTAGGCCTCCGCGTAGATCCGGGCCGCTTCCGCATCGCCTTCACCCCGGATCGTCTCCGCCTTTTCATATGCCTCCGAAAGGATGGAGCGCCGCTCCCGGTCCATGCGGCCCTGCCAGTCCGCCTTTTTACCCTCTCCTTCGGACCTGAAGGCTTGGGCAATCTGGTTCCGCTCCTTGATCATCCGGGCGTACACGCTCTGCGTAAGCTCGTCGGAATAGCGGATCTGCCGGATCACCACGTCGATCAGCTCAATGCCATACTCGGGAACCAGGCGCCGGGACCGGGCCAGAATCTCCTCCGCCAACTGTCGGCGGCCCTTCTCAATCGGCTCGTAGTTGGTCTCTGGCTGCACGGAAGCCTCCAGCAGTTCCGGGTCAATATTGTCCCCCAGACCCAGAGCCTCCGGGCTGCCGGACCGTTCCATGATGATGTTGGAGTTCCGCACCGACTCCCACAGGTAGTTCTCCGCCACTACCGTCCGCACCTCCGAATCGATCACTTCCGACAACTTGGCGTAGGCCGCGTCCACGGTCTTGATCGATTCGTAAAATTTCGCCGGATCCGCGATCTTCCACCGGGCGGTAACGTCCACCCAGATGTACTGCTTCTCCTTGGTGGGCATGCTCCGCTGTTCCCCGTCCATCGCCAGGATCCGCTTGGGATACCGGACCACATCGTCGATAAAGGGAACTTTGAAGTGGAGCCCCGCCTGGGTAGTCACGTTTACCAGCTTCCCCATCTGCACGATTACCGCCTGCTCCCCCTCGTCGACCACGTAAAAGGGACCGGCAACCACTACACCTATTAAGATCACCGCAGTCACCACAAGAGTTACAATAAATTTTTTCATTGCTGCGCCCCCGTTCCCCTGGCCCCCAGGTCCCTTAGGGGCAGGAAATTGTCGAAGTTCCGGTCCAGAAGCACCGTTCCCTTGTCCCCCGCAAAGACCTCCTCCACCATCTCGTAGTAGAGCCGCTGCCGCGTAACCTCCGGGGCCCGGCGGTACTCCTCGTAAACCGCGTTGAACCGGGCCACGTCCCCGTTGGCCCGGTTGATCCGCTCTGTTTTGTAACCCTGGGCCTCCTGGATGATCCGCTCCCGCTCCCCCCGGGCCTTGGGGATCTCCGCGTTGTAGACCTGCTGCCCCTCGTTGATCAGGCGGTTCATGTCCTGCTCCGCCTTGTTCACATCGTCAAAAGCCTCCTGCACCCCACGGGGAGGATCGATATTCTGAAGCTTGACGGCGATCACATCGATGCCCAGCCCGTAACCCCGGAAGGTCTCGTTCATAAACTCCGCCCCGGCCGATTCAATCACGCTCCGTTCCGGCCCCATAATATCCATAATCGTCCGGTCCCCCACCAGCATATTGATGGCCGACCGGGACACGTCCTGAATGGTACGCCGCTGCTCCATCACGTTAAA
>JAIRSS010000051.1 GCA_031255315.1 Spirochaetaceae bacterium | reverse complement strand
TTTTGGAACCTCAGTTCCTCCCCGTCGTCGAGAATCACGCTTCCGGAGAAGGAACCGTATACCTGCCGGCGTTTCAAGCTGTGAAACCCCAGCCTGTACCGTTCAACCCGCTCCTGGTGGGGGGCAAACGTCATCTCCAGGCGGTTGTCGTTTCCGGTAAAACGCCAGGGGGCAAGCCAATTTGCGGGGGATAGATGAAACGTAACCTGGTCCAGTTTATGCAGCTTCCCGTCCACAAAGAAGGCGTTTTCCGTACCGGCGCTCCCGTCGGCGGAGCTGTACCCCACGCTGAAGCCGGCCTGCCGTCCGCCGGACATGCCGCAGGCCGAAGCCCAATAGTGGACATCCTGCCGGGGGCGGCTTCCCCGGTTCCAGTCCAGGATGCCCCAGGCATTGCCTCTGGTGAAGATGAGTTCCGTTGTGCCGAACTGCATCACCCCTTCCACGACATACCAGGGGGACCTGCGGGACAGGATAAAGGCGTTTTTTTCCGTCCGCCAGGGCATGTTGGTAACCAGAGATTCCGCCTGATCCGGGGGACTCAGGACTATCGCCCCCCGCAGGTAGCGGTGATGCCCAAATTTAGGAATATCCACCTTGATAAGCCTGACGCCCTTCTCCATCGGGATAAATTCTATGTTGGCCCGATTCTTGCGCTGAAACTTGACGGGTCCGCTTTCACCGGAGTCGGGAAGCCCCAGGGATCCGAGGGGAATCAGATGCTGAAAAATCTGACTGGACCGTTTCTTATCTTTAAGGGAAGCTACCGATATTCCGGCATACCCCAGGTATCCGCCGTCCAGAATTTCCAGAATAATGAGGTGCGTAGGAGAAAAAACAATATACCGGTCCGACGCAATGACCCGCTGGACAGGTCCCCGGGAAAGAAAGGCGTTGTAGATAAAAAACGGACTTCTCGCCCAGCCAAAATTAACCGGATGTCCGGTCCTGTCCAGTACGGAAAGGGGGGCGCTCATTTCTATTTGCGGCATTGGAACCCCCGCTTACGGAAAGGCCGGATTAAAGAAAATAGAAGCGATAATAGCGGATATTCCCAGTCCTACCGGTATAAATCCCAAATTAACCTGATTCCGCGCGGCCGTCGGATTGCTCGGATTCAGGATGCTGTACCCCGCGGCCTGGGCCGCTATTCCCGCAACCGTCAGGCTCAGTCCGCTGATGATGAGCATGTTTTTAATCCGGGTCAACCGCCGCTGCGAAGCGGTAAATTCGAATTTCGGATCCGGCGGCGCGGCCCCCCAGGTAAGAACCGTATTCGGCATGGCCAGGGGAGGCGTCCCCTGAAAATTATTCTGGTTCCAGTACGTGACTATCTCCATTTCCAGGGGCCTGCGTTTCAGCAGGCTGAGAGAGGCGTTTACCTCCAGGGAAACCCATTCCCCCTCGCTCACCGGAATGACCGGCCACTCGTCCGGGCGAAGGTCTGGCTGGCTCTCCCTTCCGGCGCCGCTACGGACGGTTATCTCCGAAAAACCTCTAAAATTATACAGGTGAAATGTCGGTTTAAGAGAATCCCCCTCCTTCGCCGGGAAATTCGCCTCGGTGATGGTATAATCAACACCGAAATCGCCGGTTTGGACGCCGGCTTCCCCGTTTCCCGCCCGGACATACACGGCGGGGTCCGGCGCGTGAAACCCGGGAACAACCCGTATTCGCCCGTATGAAAGCGTGATTACCGGGGTGCGGCCCTCCCGCCGCGATAATTGAAGCGACGTGTTTTCCGCAACCTTAATCCCCGTTCCGTCAGGAAGGAACTGAAACTCAAGGGAACTTCCCGGCCCTGTTCGGAGTATATCCCCATTCCGGAGGGACCTGTTCACGGCGATCAGGACCTCCGGCCCATAGGTTTGCTGCTCTCCGGCTCTAACCAGGGTGAATTCGGCGCCCTGAACGTAAAAAATCCGGCCTTCAAAAATTTCCTGACCGGCGGCCTCGTGAATGAACCCACAGGCGGTGATGAGAAACCACAAAATACCAAACCCGGTAATCCCGGTTTTCTTCATTTGCATAAAACAAGCTCTCACGGTACGATTATAGGTACACCTTACCATTGAACCCCGGATATGGCAAGGCGGCGGCGAAAACCGGGGCTTTTACGGGTGAGGCTGGTCCAAAACCGGGTAATTAATGGGTTGGCGGGAGTGTATGGCGATGGCAAACGATTCTAGAATAAAGGCGTACCGCGGGATGAAGGTCCTGGTCATGGGGCTGGGGCTTCATGGCGGCGGCCTTGAATCCGTCCGGTATCTGGTCCGCGCGGGGGCCGATGTTACCGTTACGGATCTTCGGGACGAAACAGTATTGGCCCCATCCCTGGAAAAGATGCGGGAATCCGGGGACCAGGGGATACGATATGTCCTGGGCCGGCATAATGAGGAGGACTTCAAACAGGCGGACCTGGTGATAAAAAACCCCGGAGTACCGTCCAATTCTCCGTACTTAGCCATAAGCCGGCGTATAGAAACGGATATTTCCCTTTTTTTGGCGGAAAATCCCGCCCGGCTTATCGCGGTAACCGGGTCCAAGGGTAAATCAAGCGCCGCCGCCGCCGCGCACTGGGTCCTGGCCCGCGCGCGGGAGGCGGGCCTCCTCCCCGGCGCGGCCCGTCTGGGGGGGAACATCACGGTTTCCCCCCTTAGCTTTCTGGACGGCCTGTCCGCCGGGGATGACGTGATCCTGGAGCTTTCCTCCTGGCAGCTTGGGGACCTTCGGGGCCGCCGCCGTCTGGATGACGCCGGTGCCGCGGACGAAGCCTTGCTCAAGCCCCGTGGGGCGATCCTTACAGCCATCATGCAAGACCACCAGGACCGGTACGCTTCTATGGCGGACTATGTGGATGACAAGCGGATCATCTACCAGGGGCAGGACCGCCGGGATCTTACCGTGGCCCAAGACGATTCCTGGGGACGAAGCTTCCTCGCCGAGACCGGGGGCCGGCCCCTGGCGTACGCCGGCGTCCCCGCCGCTCCGGGCTATGCTCCGGGCTGCGCCCAGGGTTGGCTGGAACCGGGCGGCGGCCCCTGCCTTGTCCGGCTTCCCGGCGGGGAGATCGTTGAAGCGGTTCCGGCCAGCCTCCGCGTTCCGGGGGCCCATTCAAAGATGAACCTTCTTGCCGCGGCCCTGGCCCTGCTGGACCTGGGGCTGCCTCCGGCCTTTGTCCGGGAAAGCCTGGGGGCCTTCCCCGGTATCGAACACCGGCTTGAATTTTTCCATGAGGCCGGGGGAATACGCTTCTACAACGATACCGCCGCCACTATTCCCGAAGCCGCCGCCGCCGCGGTTGCCGCTTTTGACGTTCCGGTAGTCCTGGTAACCGGCGGTGCGGACAAGAAGCTGGATTACGGCCCCCTGGTTGAAGCCGCGAAGCAGGCCAAGTCTCTGACGCTCCTGGCTGGGACCGGAAGCGCCAAACTCGCCCCCCTCCTTGCCCACGCGGGCCTCCGCTGCCGGGGCCCCTTCGACACGCTGGACGCCGCCGTCCGCGCCGCTCTGGACGCCGCCGCCCCCGGCGACGCCGTAGTCCTCTCCCCCGGCAGCGCCTCTTTCAGCATGTTCGTCAACGAATTCGACCGGGGCCGGAAGTGGAAAGAGGCGGTGCGCCGGATTACCGGGCAGTGACAAAAAGGAACGGAACCTATGGATATAGAATTATTGCGGCAGCGCGCCGGGGTTTTCCGCAAAATACGGGAGTTTTTCGACAGCCGGAATTACCTTGAGGTAGATACGCCGCTTCTGGCCCCGGACCTTATCCCCGAATCATGCCTGGAAGTCTTTGAGACCCGCCGTATCGCTCCGGCGGGTCCGGGAAGCGCCCCCCGCTCCCGATCGTACTGGCTCGTTCCCTCCCCGGAAATCTGGATGAAGAAACTTATCGCGAAAGACCGGCGGAGCATCTATCAGATCGGTAAGTGCTTCAGGAACGGCGAATCCTCCGGGTTCCTCCACAGCCCGGAATTCACTATGCTGGAATATTACACCATGGATGCCGGGTATCTGGACTCCCTCGGGATAACGGAAGAACTGTTCGCGGCTCTGGCGGAGGCGGGGATGTCGCGGGAATATCTGCGGCCTCCCTTCATGCGGATCACCATGGGGGAAGCCTTTGAACGCTGGGCGGGTTTCGACCTGTACGGCGCGGCGGAAACCGGCGGCCTTGAAGAAGCGGCCCGCCGGCTCGGTCTGGACCCGCCTGAGGGTCTGGGGACCGCCGCGCTTTACGACCTTATCTTTATCCACGCGGTAGAACCCCATCTGCCCCGGGACCGTCCCGTAGCCGTCATGGACTACCCCGCCTTTGTCCCCTGCCTGGCGCAACGGGGGCGGGACGGGCGGACGGCGGAACGGTGGGAACTCTACGTCCGGGGGATTGAGCTTGCGAACTGTTACTCTGAGGAAACGGACGCGGAAAAAGTACGGGCGTATTTTGAGGAGGAAGGAAAAATCAAACAGGCCCGCGCGCTGGTTCCTCACCACATTGATAGGGATTACTGGAAGATCTTCCTGTCCGGCCTCCGGGGCCGCCCCTTTCCCCGCTGTTCCGGAGCCGCCCTGGGACTGGACCGGCTCATCATGGTCCTGGCCGGCAGGTCAACCATAGACGGAACGCTGTCTTTTCCTATGGAAGAACTTTGAAACGCGAAAGTACGGCTGCACGACAAGTACGACGGTACGGCGGCGTCTTTACCCGCTCCTGTTACGCCCGGCGGCTTGAGGAGGCAAAAAAGCGCCCTGATTGTATCTTTACAATCCCTTGGCTGTTGTATTTAACATGAGTTCTTCGGAAAGAAAACTCATATTCAATACCCTTCGCTCCCGTAATAACGCGGGCCGCGTTGAGGCATTTAGAGGTTTTATATGGACGCTGACAAAGCATTCGGAAGTCAGGCTGCAGGCACTGCGCTTTTCATCGGGTTATTCGTTCTCTGCCTTTGGGGAATACCGGCGTGTTCAACCGGAAAACAGGAAAACACGCCTGCCGGAACGCCGCCGCCGGTTCAGACCCAGGCTCCCGCCGCCGCCCGAACAGACGGCGCGCCGCGGGTTTACATGACTACTGATATAAGCCCCGCGGGTTTAGCCGCGGTTTATGAAGCGCTGGGGCGCAAAATATCAGGCAAGGTCGCGGTAAAGATAAGCACCGGCGAACCCGGCGGCCACCACTTTCTGTCGCCGGACTTGATTAAAGACCTGGTTCAGTCCCTGAACGGAACTATCGTCGAAAGCAACACCGCCTACGGGGGCCGCCGGGTAAACACGGCCATGCACAAACAGGTGGCGGTTGACCACGGCTTCGCCGCCATAGCGCCGGTGGATATTCTGGACGAGAACGGGTCTTTCAGCCTGCCCTTCGCCAGGGGCAGGAATATTACCGAGGACCTGGTGGGCTCTCATTTTATCAATTACGATTCGTACCTTATCCTTTCCCATTTTAAGGGTCATTCTATGGGCGGTTTCGGCGGCGCGATTAAGAATATGTCCATCGGCATCGCTTCTCCCGAAGGCAAGCTCTGGATACATACCGGCGGAAAAAGCAAAACCAGTTGGGGGGGCGCGTCCAACTGGCGCGGGCCAAGCCAGACCCCGTTTCTGGAATCAATGGCCGAAGCCGCCGGAGCGGTTATGAACTATCTGGGCGAAAACGTCGTGTATATCAGCGTGATGAACCATCTTTCCGTTGACTGCGACTGCAGCAGCAATCCCGCGCCGCCTGAGATGGACGACATCGGCATACTCGGCTCCCTCGATCCCGTCGCCCTGGACAAAGCGTGCGTTGACCAGATATACGCCTCCGACACCCGGCGAAGCGCGTCCCTGCGGACGCGCATTGAGAGCAGAAACGGTACGCATACCCTCGACCACGCCGAAAGACTTGGACTGGGCAGCCAGCGCTACGAACTGATTACCCTCGACGCGGGCGCGTTGGATGTGGTTATGCTCGATCCGGTTGCAGCCGGTGCGATTGCAGCCGATGGCTGAACTGCTCAAACGGGAGCTTGTCTATTTCTGGTATTATTTCGATATTCAGCTCCGGCAGATCGCGGGGTATTGGATCATGGGAATGATACTCGGCTCCGTCATATCCGTGTTCGGAAAGGAAAAGATACACCGCCTGTTCGCCGCCCTGCACGGAAAGAAGCTCGGCGTTCTGGGGGTGTTCCCGGCTTCGCTGATCGGCGCGGCCTCCCCGCTCTGCATGTACGGCACGATCCCCATCGCCGCCTCTTTCTCCGAAAAGGGCATGGAGGACGATTGGCTCGCCGCGTTTATGATGAGTTCGATCCTCCTCAATCCCCAGCTTCTCTTTTACAGCGCGGCGCTGGGACCTTCGGCGCTGCTCATCCGCTTTGCAAGCTGCTTTCTCTGCGGCGCGGCGGCGGGGCTTTGCGTACGGTGGTTTTACCGGCGCAAAAAGTTCTTTAATTTTTCGGGGTTTACCGCCCCGGTGAACCGGGACGGCGATCCCAATCCCGGGCTGCGGTTTCTTAAAAACCTCCTTCGGAATCTCAGGGCGACGGGCCTTTATTTCCTTTCCGGCGTCGCCCTGTCCGCCCTCTTTCAGCGGTACGTTCCGGCGGAGGCGGCGGCCTTTCTGTTCGGCAAAGAAAACCGGGGCTTCGGCCTTCTGATGGCCGCCACAGTCGGCGTTCCCCTCTATATGTGCGGAGGCGGGACCATACCGCTGCTTCAACAATGGCTCGCCTCCGGCATGAGCATGGGAAGCGCCGCCGCCTTCATGATCACTGGCCCGGCGACCAAGATCACCAATCTGGGGGCGGTCAAAATCGCTCTTGGAGTACGGCATTTTGTAGTCTACGTGGTCTTTGCGATCCTGTTCGCTCTGTTGACCGGATTTTTTATCGACTATATAGTGTGAAACCTCTGTCCCCATCTTAAAACTAACAAGGACGGTACATTGAAAACACTGCGGTTCGTTTTTTTCCTGACCTTGACCCTCAGCCTTGCCGGATGCGCGTTGCCCCGTACGGACATCGCGGCGATTCCCGATGAACGGGCGGGGCCTAATCTGATTATCTATTTCGCGGAAGACGGCAACACCCGGCGGGCTGCCCGGGCCATCGCCGAAAAGACCGGCGGCGAACTGTTTGACCTGAACGGTAAAAAGCCGCCGCCCAACCTGCTCGACTACAATACGTTCTTCGTGGGGGCGTCCCTTGAGGACGGCCGCATCGCCGCGCCGCTTGAGGAGTTCCTGGCCCGGACCGACTTCATGGACGGCAGGGTGGTCCCCTTCTGGATCAGCCGGGATACCGGGCGTCCCGTAGACGCGGGTCCTTCGGACGCGGGTCCGGCGGACGTTCATCCGGGGGATGATTTGAACGGGGAGTTTGAAAGGATCATCCAGGGAGCGCGGTTTCTTCCGGGCGGGGGGTTCCGGTTTGCCAAACGGGTAAAGGCGAAGGATGTTGAGGAGGAGGCGGAAACCTGGGCGGAGGCCGTGCTCAGGGAGCTTGGGCTGCGCCGCGCTGCCGGAGGGGATCGGGCGGAGGACATGGTAAAGCTGTTCGCCGAGGCGTACCGCGGACGGTTCGGCCCGGCGGTCTTTCAGGATGGGGACTGGACGCTGGAAATGGACGGAACCCGCTGGTACTATGCCCAGGGCAGGTTCCTCCCTCAGGAAGAGGCGGGTAGGCCGGAAAATTTCCGCCCCCAGTTTCTGTACCGGTATCCGGCGGAGCCCCCGGTACATGCGGATGAGGCGAGCCCCTGGCAGGATACGGCCAACCGGGTCCTCTCCCGAAGGGATCCTTCCGGCCTCTCCGGGTGGTACCGCCAAATCGTCAACCCCGGCGCCGTCCGTTCCCCGTTTTTTGACGCCCTTTGGCAGTCCCGCAACAGGACGGAATCTTACGAGCATCAAAAGTGGATAGACTTTCTGGGGCGGCAGGTGCAGATACACGAAGACATCGTTGCGCCGTTGGGACGGGTGGAGGCGCGTATTCAGGAACTGGCGAAAGACAACGGGGAAATACCGGACTGGCTCAATAAACTGGCCAGCATTACCGGATGGAACTGGCGGAACGTCGCGGGCAGCGCAAGCCGCAGCTTTCACGCCTACGGTGCGGCGGTGGATCTGCTCATGAAGGCCCAACCGGGTATGGAAACCTACTGGCAATGGACGGAGGCCAAAGGAATCGACTGGCGCACCGTCCCCGCCGAGAAACGGCAGAACCCGCCCGCCGCGGTGATCCGCGCTTTCGAGGATCAGGGCTTCATCTGGGGCGGCAGGTGGTCCCGCTACGACACGATGCACTTCGAGTACCATCCGGAACTGCTGATTTTTGGAACCGGCAACGCCCGCCAGCGGGTTTAGCCCGCTGGCGGGCCGCTACGGTTGCGTGCCCAACGGGGGGGGGGGGGCTTCGCTCCGCCGGCCTGCTCTTAGCTCCCATTGCGAATGAAAAAATATAAGGCTACACTGTAATCGCTGTGCCTGAAAAAAAATTCACTGTCCTTGACCTCATCGGACTCGACCTTAAAGAACACG
>JAIRSS010000123.1 GCA_031255315.1 Spirochaetaceae bacterium | reverse complement strand
TCCTCCTCTTCCCCAATAGGGGTTTCAAGGCTGATAGGTTCCCGGGCCACATTTTTGACCTGCTTGACCCGCTGGGCGGTCCAGCCCAGACGTTCAGCGATCTCTTCATCCGTGGGCTCTCGGCCCAGAACCTGCATGAGCTGCCGGGATTCCCGGGTTACTTTATTGATCTGCTCTATCATGTGGACCGGCACCCGGATGGTCCGGGCCTGATCTGAAATGGAACGGGTAATAGCCTGGCGGATCCACCACGTGGCGTACGTGGAAAACTTAAAGCCCTTCTGGTATTCAAATTTTTCCACCGCTTTTATAAGGCCGATATTCCCTTCCTGCACCAGATCGAAAAAATGAAGCCCCCGGTTGGTATACTTCTTGGCGATGGATACCACCAGGCGAAGATTTGCCTTGATAAGCCGGTCCTTGGCGTTTTTCATCATCACCCGTCCGTGGCTTATCTCCTTGGCCATAAGGTTGATATTCTCGACAGACTCCTCAAAATCGGCTTCCATGTTCCGCAGTTTTTTCTCCGTCACCTGAATATGCCGTATAAGTTCCTTGATCTCATCGGAACTGAGTTCAAGTTCGTTTTCCAGGCGTTCCCGTTCTTCCCGGATGGTAAGCCCCCGGCCCAGAACCCGCAGTTCTTTGAGAGACCCAACCCGGAGGCGCTTTTCGATCCGTTCCTGTTCCCGCTTGAATTTCTTGATCTTCCGCGCGGCCTGGACAAACTTTTCAGAAAATCCGGTAATTTCATCAGGATGAATCTCCGCGCCTTCAATAACTGACAGGATACGCTTTCTGAGTTCGTCTAACTCCGGGTCGGTAAAAAAATTCCCCCCCCGGTTAATAAGCCGCCGCTTGTTCTCTATATAATTCTTGAGATCTCCCCCGATGAGTCTGAGCGGTTCCTTGTAAAACTGATTGAGCCTGCGGCGCTCGGTCATATATTCGGTGATCTCTTTCTTGGAGAAATTAAGCTCCCTGGGGTCCTTCTTAGAGAAAGCCCTGCCGGCAATGTGGTAGAATTCCGGAATTATCATCCCCGATTTTTTTATCACGTTTTTGATGATATTTTCCCCGTCCTCCATCTGCTTGGAGAGCTCTATCTCCTGCTCCGCAGTCAGAAGGTTTTCCCGGCCTATTTCCCTCAGATAAAGCCGGATGGGATCATCCACCGAAGATTCTTTGTCGCTATATACCACCCGCTTTTTCTCGGCGTCCGGCGTCTTCCGGCGCTCTCGTTCATCTTCCCCCGCGGCTTCTTCTTCGATCATCTGCACGTTATTGACTTCCAATAACACCAGAACCTGCTCAATCTTGTCGGTATTGGCAATGTGTTCAGGCAAAAAATCAGAAAGTTCATCGTAGGAAAGACTTTTCTTCACTTTGGCGTATTCAATAAGCTTCAGAACAGCGGGATCCAGCGCCATATCATCCAGGGGCGCCTTACCCGGCGTGGTCAAATCTGTCATTGGTCAGCTTCCTTCAGCCTGAGTAGTTCGGCATCAACGTACACTTTTTCCGCAAGAAGATCCTCCAGAGCCCTGCCCATATCTCCGCGTTTTTGAATCCCCAATTCGGCAATAATCCCGGCCTGCCTGCGCTCAAGCCGCTTTTGGCGTATCCGTTTCACGCTTTCCTCAAACAGCAATTCCGGCTTGTGGGAAAAAGCCTGTGAAGCGGCCTGTTCAATAACAAAATTGCGCAACGCTTCGTCCTGGATACGAGCCAGCAGATCGTCCATGCCCGGCGCGTCGTTTCTAAACCATTCTTCCAGCGCGATAAAAAGTTCCTTAGCCTGGGGATCATCAATCTCCTCAATTGGCAGCGCCGATGAAAGAGACGCCCGCACTTTGGGATACCAACCGGGATTCACCGAAACAGCGGTAAGTAAAAAAAGCTCATCGGTCATCCGAATCACTTTTGTGTGAGGTGGCGGAACGTCTTTGGTGATTGTACCTCGTCTCTGGCCGTCCGTCCGGCTATATTGTTCAAAATCCGCCTCTACCGCCTGCCGTTCAACCCCAAAAGCAACGGCGATATCCTCAATACAGGCGTTCCTTGAAACTTCTGAATCCATAGCGGCTGCATAGGGGAATATAAACGATACCGCTTTCGCTTTTCCCTCTGCGCCGGAAAGATCAAACAGAACCCTTGCACGGTTCACTAGATACTCAAATTCATTTATACAACATTTTGCGCTCTTTTGCAATGCCTCAGGCCCTTTTTCTTTTAAAATATCCGCCGGGTCCTTAAAAGCAGACGGCGCGGCGCCCTCTCCGGGCAGCCCCTGGCCGGGAATGACAACGGAAGCGGACAACCCGTTCTTCCGGCAGGTCAGAACGGCCTTGACCGCCGCTTCCTGCCCCGCTTTATCGGCGTCAAAAATGAGGTTCACCCGGTCCGCCCACTGTCTGAGGAGTTTTGCCTGTTCCTCGGTGAAGGCCGTACCCAGAGGGGCTACGGCGTTGACAATCCCCGCCTGATGAAGGGCGATAACATCCATGTAGCCTTCGGCAAGATAGGCTTCCTTAGTCCGGCGTATCTCCACCTTGGCCTGGTCTATCGCAAAAAGAGTCTGCCCTTTTTTGTATATCCACGATTCCAGGGAGTTGATGTATTTGGGGCTTTCTCCGGAGTCCCCTTCCCCCGGCGCCGCCAGAAACCGGGCGCCGAAGGCGACGGTCCTCCCCTGACGGTCGGCGACGGGGAACATGAGGCGGCCTGAAAAAAAGGACGAGCGGGGATATTTGGGGGAAAAAAGGCCCGACGCGGCGAGGAATTCCGGCGAATAGCCTTTACCGGATAAGAAGGTAAACAGCCAGGACCGGTCCCGGGGGGTATAGCCCAGGCGGAACCGTTCTATCAGTTCCCCGCTGACGCCCCGGTTGACCAGGTAGTCCAGCGCCGGCTTCCCCTCGCCGGTTTTAAGGAGCCAGTGATGAAAACTCCCGGCCACCCGCTGATAGAGGTCGTAGAGTTCCTCTTTCCGAATGGCGTTTTCCCGTTCCTCCCGGTTGTCCCGGACGCCGTCGTAGACGACCTCAATCCCCAACCGTTTAGCCAGGGTTTCCACCGCTTCAGGGAAAGAGACTTTCTCCATCTCCATCATGAAACTGATTACGGTTCCCCCCTTATGGCAGCCGAAACAGTAATAGAGCTTTCGTTCCAGATCCACCGTGAACGAGGCGGTCTTTTCGTTGTGAAAGGGGCAGCAGCCCCAAAACCGGCCTCCCCGTTTTTCCAGGCGGACATACTCTTGTACCACGGCTACGGCGTCCAGTCTGGCGTTCACTTCCTTTATGGTTGTTTCGGAGATCCGCATCAGGAGCCCCTCCCTTTCACATACAGAACACCGGCGCGTATATGCTCGTCAAGAGTCCGGGAAAAGTAATGCCGGCCCGCGTCCGGGTCTACCAGGCGGAAATACAGATAATCGCTGGAATCCGGGTAGAACGCTGCTTTCAGGGCCGCCGGACCGGGGGCGGAAATGGGACCCGGCGGGAGCCCCGGGATGATATAGGTATTATAGGGATTCTGTATTTGAATGTCCCGGTCGTAGAGCACCTCCGGATGGGGCTTTCCCTGGATTTCGGTGATCACATATTCCACGGTGGCGCAGGACTGGAGGGCCATGCCGATTTCAAGGCGGTTATAGAATACCCCGGCCATCACGGGGGCTTCGTCGTCCACCCGGTATTCCCGTTCCACGATAGAAGCCAGGATGATCCGTATGTTGAGTTCCTCCGGGCTCAGGCTCAGGGCGTCGTCCGCAATTTCCTCAAGACGCCGGAAGAAGGTATCCGCCAGAGTCCGCACAACCTGGGGGGCGGGATACCCTGCCGGAAAGAGGTAGGTGTCTGGATAGAGGTAGCCTTCCATGGTTTTACCGGGGACGCGGTATTCCTCCAGAACAGCGGGATCGGAAACGGCGTCAAGAAAGGCGGCGCCTTCGCAGACGCCCGACTCCTCCAGGATTTGGGCGGTTTTCTTGAGGGTAACCCCTTCAGGAATAGTTACCTTCGTGAGGATCTGCCGCCCGGAAATCAAAACGGACCGTATCGCCAGTTGCGTCGCCGGGATGTTGAACCGGTAGGTTCCGGTCTTTATGTACTCCGTATTCAGCCGGGAAATAAAATTCCAGAAGTACCGCGTCCGGATTATCCCCGCGTTTTCCAGCCGCCGGCCAACCGACATGGCGCTTTCTCCGTTTCGCACCTCCAGATACACCGTACCGTCTCCGGGAATACGGAGCGTAGCGCTTTGAAACTCAGGCGGGGAAGCAGGCGGGGAATTGCAGTACACGAAAACCCCAACCGCCAGGCCGCTTATGAGGAACAGGATACCAATGAAACCGATGAGTATGGTACAGACGCGCCGAACAACGGCGCGTCCCGGCCCTCCCTCACGCGCGGGCGGCTGGTACGCTGTTTTTTTCGGCGGCTTCCCGCCCGGAGAAGTTCGAGACGCTCTTCGCGTCATTGACCATCCCCTTCCCGGGGGCAGCCGGGAATCCGCGCAAGGTTTTCAACCTCCTCCACCGTAAGATACTCGTAGAGGACCTTCTCTATTTTCATAAGCACCTGACGCTCTGCGGGGTTCATCGTATACTCGCCCCCTTTAATCCGCGGAAATATGGTTATCAGTTCCCTAAGGCCGATAAAGACGCCCGCCTCCTGTGAATGCCTCATAATTTATACCGGTATCTCCATTCCTTCCATAGCGAGGGATATTTTGATCCCCTGTATGTTCATCCGCTCTCTGTACCGCTGGGCCGCCTGGAGTATGCCGGCTGCTTTTTTATCATCATAGGCCGGATCATGATGAAAGAGCACCAGATGCTTTATCTCCCAATTAACCGCGAAATCCACCCCCATGCTGAAGGCGCTGTGGCCCCAGTTGTATTTTTCAACCGCCTCGTCCAGGGTATATTGAGAGTCCAAAACGAGGAGATCAGCGTTCCGGAAAAACGCGGCGTTTTCTTGGCTCTGTGTAAAATCCCCCGCGGATAATTCCGCATCCGTCGCATAAATAAAACAGCGTTTGCCGTCGTCAAGGCGATAGGCGTAAGAATCTCCGGGATGGTTCATCTTTCGGTACCTTACGGTTACCCCGTTCAGGGTGATGGGGCCTTTTAACAGGTGAAAGCATTTTTCGGCCCCCGAAGATTCCAGGGTAACCGGGAAATAGGGACCCTTCATTTGCCCGCTCAGGAGGGTTTGCAAATCGGAGACCGGGGAATACATATCAATGCGCGCCGCCGGATTGTAGAGCGGATCAAAAAACGGAAGCCCCTGAATATGATCCCAGTGGAAATGGGAAAAGAAGAGATGATACCGAAGGGGTTTCGGCCTTTCCCGCGCAAGGGCGTTTCCCAGTTCCCGAAGCCCTGATCCGGCGTCAAATATGATTCGTTCCTGAAAATCATCACCCTCAACTGAAACACAGGGGGTATTACCGCCTATGGTCCCAAACAACCAGGGCGGCAAGGCCGCCAGGAACCGCTCCCTGCTCGCCGGGCTTTCTATATCCAGGGGAGTAAGCCGCTCAATAATCGCGGAAATCTTATCTTTTATTTGCTCAGGTACCAGCGGAGCCGGCAATGAACCGCAAACGCCCCAAAAACGGATATGCATGGATACTTCCTTACCATTATTAACCTGCGGAGTACTGCCGCACTGCCGCGGTCCTGCGATATGGGTTTTACACACCGTCCCCGCCCCGGAACCATATCGCAGGTATATACCGCCCCTTACCCATCAGACCGTTTTTTCTATAACGGGGTTCGTTTGCTGTTTCTGTAACCGCAGTTCAATATACGCCCGGCCATGCCGTTTCCCTTTCCCGATGCCCGGACAGGACAGGCCGGCGTTATCCCAGGTTTCCTGAGACGCCAAAATATCCGGCCAAAACGGAAAGGTCCTGCACTGTACGGGCCGCGCCTCGTAAACAGTACAGCCTTTTTTCCAGAAGACGCAATCATAATTGGCTTTTTCTTTGAGGGAAAGCCGCGCCTTACCTTCGTAATCATCTATCCAACGGCAATAGGTCTCAGTGAATTCAGTATACTCCATACTCAGCGCGCCTGCCAGAATAGCTGCATCGGTTTTAGAAAGAAACACATAGCCGGGATCGACCCGGCAGCAGGCGGAACAACGGGTACACGAAAAACAAAGTCCGCGAACATAAAAGGGATCATCCGGCATTGTTTTCACCAGGAGAGAAACCTTCCCCCTTTCGCACGTATATTCATTATTTAGATATAATACTACAAAATCCCCGGTATTTCAAGAGAACCCTAAACGCAACGCCCGTTCAACGGGGGCGAAGCGAGCCGTCGGGCGGCGTAATCCAGACGAGCGGATGTTTCTCAGGATTGCTTCGCCCGGCAATCTGCCGCATCCCCGCATGACGGTAGTGGCCCGGCGGCTTTGGGACGACGGCTATGAGCCGCCGGCACACCGTGTATGCTGTACCGCCCGGGACCTTAGGAAATCCGGGGGATAACCGCCGTAAGCAGGGCGGTTACCTTAGCCGCGTTGCCGGCGAATACCTGGGCGACGGCTTCCCAGGTAACCGGCTCCTCATCGGAACGCCAGGAATCGTAGTCGGTACTC
This sequence comes from Spirochaetaceae bacterium, assembly GCA_031255315.1. Next base: position 3,993 of record JAIRSS010000123.1, on the reverse strand, counting down.
ATGGCCACCGCCGCATAGGGAAGGCCCAATTCATTCGCCAGCGCCGTTTCCGTAGCAACGGACATATTGATGATGTCGGCGCCCCAAGCGCGGAACATGCGGGATTCCGCACGGGTGGAAAAGCGGGGCCCTTCAATCGTGATTACCGTACCATGATCGTGGAAACGATACCCCAGACGTATGCATTCCTCACACAGGATTCCCCTAAGCCGACTGTCGTAGGGGTCCGCCATAGGAGTATGTACGGGATTGTGCGGCTCAAATCGCTCATGACAGGTTGCCTTTCGCTGTTTAGTAAAATCAATAAACTGATCGATAATCACGAGATCCCCCCTGGCTATCTCTTCCCGCAGGGATCCCACCGCCGTGGTCGCGAGGATATGGGTGCAGCCCGCATTCTTGAGGGCCGCAATATTGGCCCGGTAGTTTACCTGGCTGGGAGGAATGGTGTGTTCCCGCCCGTGGCGGCCTAACAAGACCACTTCCACGCCGCCGATTGTCCCCCGTTTCAGGGGAGACGAAGGTTCTCCAAAGGGAGTCGCCGCCGTTTCGTCCCGGGGATTGGATAAAATGTCGGGATTATCCAGACCGCTTCCGCCTATAATACCGATAACCGCCATACTTGAGCCTCCTTATTTATCACCAGAGAATAGTATCTGAATCCGTATACGGACATCCCTTCTTCCTCATTGTTTCCCTCATCCTTCTTTAATTCTCCGGTTTCGCCCAGCCCCGGCTGCGGCCAACGGCTTTATGCCAGCCCGCAAGCAGGGCTTCCCGTTTTTCCTGATCCAAGGACGGCTCGAACACCCGGTCGATTTGCCGACGGGCCGTTACTTCGTCAAGACCCTTCCAGAACCCCACGGCTATTCCCGCAAGACACGCCGCGCCCAGGGCGGTGGTTTCCTGTATTCCCGGACGCAAGATGCGGCCCCCCATGACGTCCGCCTGGAACTGCATAAGAAAAGCGTCCCGGCTGGCGCCGCCGTCCACCCGGAGTTCCGGGATTTTAGCGCCTGTGTCCTTTTCCATGGCCCGGATCAGGTCCAGGCTCTGGTACGCGATAGACTCTTCCGCAGCGCGGATAATGTGGTACCGTTTGGTGCCCCGGGTAATCCCCACAAGGCAGCCCCGGGCGTACATATCCCAGTAGGGAGCGCCCAGACCCGTAAAAGCGGGAACCAGGTAGACCCCGCCGGTATCGGGGACCTTGCCGGCGTAATACTCAGAATCGGCGCTTTCGGAGATGATCCGCAATTCGTCCCGCAGCCATTGAATCACCGCGCCGCCCGCAAAAACGCTTCCCTCCAGGGCGTATTGGATCGTCCCCGGAAGGCTCGCGGTAATGGTGGTTATGAGACCGTTCCGGCTTTCGTACGCCTCGTTCCCGGTGTTCATAAGGAGGAAACAGCCGGTGCCGTAGGTGTTTTTCGCCTCCCCTTTTGAAAAGCAGCACTGGCCGAACAGGGCCGCCTGCTGGTCCCCGGCGGCGGCGGCCAGGGGAACCTCCGCGCCCTGGATGTTGGCCGTACCGTACACCGAACTTGAGGGCCGCACGCCGGGCAGCATGGCCCGGGGGATACCCAGGGCGTTAAGCAGGGTATCGTCCCAGTCCAGGTTGTGAATGTCAAAGAGCATGGTCCTGCTGGCGTTGGTGTAATCGGTTACATGGACCGCCCCGTTGGTCAGCTTCCAGATAAGCCAGGTATCCACAGTCCCGAAGAGAATTTCCCCCCGTTCCGCCTTTTCCCGCGCGCCTTCAACATGATCCAGAATCCACTTGATTTTGGTCCCTGAAAAATAGGCGTCCGGGATCAGCCCCGTGATTTTCCTGATATAGTCCGAAAACCCCTGTTGTACAAGATCGTCTACGATCTCCGCGGTACGCCGGCACTGCCATACAATGGCGTTATACACCGGCCGCCCCGTGAACTTGTCCCAAAGAACGGTAGTTTCCCGCTGGTTTGTTATCCCTATCGCGGCAATGTCCCCCGGCGCGACCCCCTGCTGGGTGATAAGCTCCATCATCACCGCGTACTGGGAGGAATAGATCTCCATAGGATCGTGTTCCACCCATCCCGCGCGGGGATAAATCTGGGCGAATTCCTTTTGGGCGGTCCCGGCTGTCCTTTGATCGCCGTCAAACAGGATGGCACGGGAACTGGTTGTGCCTTGATCCAACGCAAGAACATACTTAGCCATACCTACGCTCCGTTAGAGGCTGCTCCAAAACTGAAGTTTTGGGAAAACCTCCTATGATTTTCATTTTCTTCCCACGGCAATCAGCGCTTCCGCCCGGTGATCGTAGGGGGATTCGTCCCACCCGCCGTAGAGTTCCACCGTGGAAAAACCCGCGTCGAACAGGAGCCGCCGCAGTTCCGAGGCGGCGTATAAGCGCTGGACAAAGGTCTTTTCGATACGCCGCCCGTCCTTTTGATCGATGAGGATCCACCGGTTTTCAAGCAGGGACCAGGAATCCAGCGGGGCGTAGTGGGTGAGTACCATGAAGCCGGCCCGTTCGAACCATTCGGCTTCAACAAAGTCCCGAACCGCGGTTTCTTTTCCCAACGTCTCAATGATAAAAACGCCGCCCTCCTTAAGGGAATCCCAGGCGTTTTGCGCCGCGAGCCGGTCGTCTTCCGGGTTGGCAAAATAGCCAAAGGATATATAGAGGTTCACCGCCAGATCAAAGGCGGACGGGCGTTTAAAGGCGCGGATGTCGGACTGGACGAATTCTATATCCAGGTTTTCACTGGCCGCGTCGTCCCGGGCGGTTTCCAGGTACGCCTTCGTGACGTCCACCCCCACCGGGGAGAAGCCCCGGCGGGCCAGTTCCAGGGTGATGCGGCCAAACCCGCAGCAGAGATCCAGAACCCGGAGCGGGGAGGAACCGGCGGACGGCCCGCTGCGCCGGGACGTATCCGGACGGGCCAGGCGGATGATTCCGTCTGCCACACGGGAAATTTCGGCCATCCGTTTATGGTCAAACATAACGGGGGCGAACTGTTCCCAAAAGCCGTCGTCGTAAAACCATTCTTTTTCAGGCCCCGGTTCAAGCGGCCAAACATCGCGGTTCATTAACGATTAGTATAGCAGGAAACCTGACAAATAGCCATAAAAATACTATACTTACGAATCATGAAGACAAAATCAGTTATCAGAAAACCCGGTACGGCGGTTCTTGCCCTGGCGGGGATACTGCTCCTGGGCGTGTTCTCCGGAGCGTGCCAGTCCGTCCCGGACGGTTCATCCGGGGAAACCCGGCGGTCCGAAACCGAATTTGAGACAGCGGCGGTTAAAAACACGGTAAGAACGGCCTTCCTACCATTGAACCCAGATTCCGGGAACGAAGGCCCCCGGCTGTTCATCAGTATGGCCGTTCAGAACATTCCCGTGGAGGGAAAACTGGGGGAGCTTGTCCGGGACGCCCTTTTCGGCGGGTTTGATCCCGAAACGTATGCTGAACAGGTTATCGCCGGCTACCGCGCGCGGTACCAGGACGCGGGGCAGACGGCGGCGGCGGCGGAAGACGGCGCGCCCTCGGAAAGCTGGAATTGGGAGTACCGCGAAACCATCGAGGGCGCGGAAACAGGCCTGGAACGCGCTCCGGCGGGGCTTACCCGGTGCCTTACGGTCAGCCGCGTCCGGGACTACTACCAGGGAGGCGCCCACGGTATGCGGGAAAAGCGGTATTTCCTCTTCGATACGGCTGCCATGAGGCGGCTCGCCCTGGAAGATATTATTCCAACCGCCGCATATACGGCCCTGGGGCGTCTTTTAGCGGCAAAACTGCGGGACTTCGCGGGAATCCCGGAAGACGCCTCGCTGCGCCAGGGCGGTTTCTTTACGGAACATCCTGAAATCCCGGAGAACTTTTTCCTTACCCCCGCCGGCCTGGGGTTTCACTGGGACCCCTACGAAATAGCCCCCTATGTGATGGGGTTTATCGAGATAGTCATTCCCTACGACGAGATAGCGCCCCTGCTGCGGTAA
>JAIRSS010000096.1 GCA_031255315.1 Spirochaetaceae bacterium | reverse complement strand
CAGCGGTTCACGATTGTTGATCGCCGTTCGCACTTCATACCAGACATCATTCATCAAAAGTCTTGTCTGTCTCATATCATATATGGGATTGACTCGCCGTTTTGCTTCAATCGGACAGGAAAAAAGTATGAAAAATGGAAAAAAACCAAACGCCGATACCCTGTCGGCGCGGCGTTGCATCTGTTCCCCTTCTTCCGATATACTAAACCCCATGACAGCCGGATGTAATCTGGCAGTTTGCGGGGTAGAAAATCGCCTAACCGGTGTTTTTTGGAGGGTTTATGCGCGAAGTGCAACAAACTGCTATGCTGAACTTTGAAACGGAGCTCGAAAAGCTGCTCTCCCGCGAAACCGGGAGGCTCCCGCAGTACGAATTCGCGGAACTCGCGGCGGCGGGACAGCAGCTTTTAGCGGAACTCAACAAGAAGCAGACTGACGTTTCCCTGCAAATTGAAGAAATCTACGATTTGGTAAAGGAACAGGATACCCGGACTTTGGAGGAGAGGGCGAACGCCGAAAAGACACGGGCAGACCAACTGGTCTTTGCGGCCGTAGGTCTCGCCGATCTTCTCGAAGACTTTTGCGCCTATGCGCGGCAGAGCGGCAGTGGGGAACTGAACCATCAGGCGGGGCTCCTGTGGGAAAATGCCGCCGCCATTCTTGCGGACCGGGGTATATTCCATCTTGGAGAGGAGGGGCAGCCCCTGAACCCGCAAATTCATACGGTCAAGGCGAGCGCCGAATCGCCTCTGCCCCGGGAACAGGTGGTTCAGGTGCTCCGGAGCGGCTATGTGTATCAAAATATGCTTCTGCGGAAAGCCGCGGTAATAGTGAGCCGGGGGAGTGAATCCGACAGGCAAGATAATATCGGTCAGAATTACAATACGGAAGGAGGACAGGACGAATGAGCAGAATAGTAGGCATAGATTTAGGAACATCCACATCGGAAATCGGTTGTATTGTTGACGGCGCGGCGCGGCTGATCCCTAACACCCTGGGTAAACTGATTACCCCTTCGGTGGTGCACATCGGGGAGGACGGGCAAGTTCTCGTGGGCGAGGAAGCCGCCGAATATCTTTTTACCCGGCCCGAGTGTACCTTTATAGAAGTTAAACGGCTCACCGGCAGCGGCGAAAAGCTCAAGGTTCACGGAAAGGAATACGCGCCCGAAGATATCCAGGCCATGCTCCTGCGCTACCTGGTCCGTTGCGCTGAAGACAGCCTGAACGAAAAGATCGACCGCGCCGTGATCACCGTGCCGGCCTACTTTACCGACGTACAGCGCCGGGCAACGGCGAAGGCCGGGGAACTGGCGGGGCTGCAAGTGGAACGCATCATCAACGAGCCCACTGCGGCGGCGCTGGACTACGGCCTCGCAAACCTCAAGGAATGTAAAAACGTGCTGGTCTACGACCTGGGCGGCGGTACTCTGGATGTTACGGTCCTTGAGCTCTTTGAGGGGATCATCGACGTAAAAGCAAGCAGCGGCAACAATCACCTTGGGGGCAAGGATTTTGACGAAATCATCATGAGGCATCTTGCCGATCCCGCGGGGGATGAGCGGGCCGTCATGCGGCTGAAAAAAGCCGCGGAGGACTGTAAAATCGCCTTGAGCAGGCAGGATGAGTTTAAGGTGTCTTTGCCCTTCCTCTTAACCGGCAAGGACGGAAAGCCTGTTTCGGTGGAAAAGACCGTGAGCCGCCGGGATTTTGAGGAATGGGTGGCGGAAAAGGTTTCTTCCACCAAAGACCCCATGCTGAGCGCCCTGGGAGACGCGAAACTGAGCCGCGAGGATTTGCAGATCGTGCTTCTTGTAGGGGGTTCGACGCGGGTTCCCTGCGTAAAGCGCCTTGTGGAGGAGACCCTCGGCAAGGTTCCCCATTCCCTGGTAGACCCGGACCTGACGGTGGCGCGAGGCGCGGCTATTCAGGCGGGGCTTATTGAGGGCAGCATCAACAACGAAGACCTGGTCCTTACCGATGTCTGTCCCTACACCCTCGGAACGGCCCCCGTGCGGGACGGTTTGTTCGGTAAACACATAGTCTTTGACCCCATCATTCCCCGAAACACCACGATTCCTACCGAAAAAGCAAAAATGTACCTCCCCGCCGAAGATTACCAGACCGAGGTGATCATCGACGTGTATCAGGGCGAGTCTTCGGACCCGGATAACAACGAGCGGCTCGGCGAGGTACTCCTTAGCGGCATCCCCGCCGCCAGAATGGGAAAAGAACAGATCGAGGTAACCTTCGGCTACGACATGAACGGCATCCTCCAGGTAAAGGCAAGCGTGGTTTCCACGGGCAAGCAGGTTTCCGCCGAAATCAGCACTACCGGGGTAAAGGCCGGGCCTCTTTTGGATCTGTCCAAGTGGGAAGAGGCGGAAGGGGCGCGGGGTTTCCGTCCCCTGATACGCAAGGCGGAAAAGCTCATCGCGTCGGGTAAGGATGTGGGCGCTGATGTCGGGATCATGGTGCGGCGGATCAAAGAAGCGCTCCTCCTGGGAAATAAGGAAGAGGCCGAAGATATGCGCGAAGCTCTGTTGTCCATGCTTGAAATAATGGAAAGAGTGGATAAGCTGTTCTCATGAGTCCGGAAGACACGGCCCGGCGCTATTACCGGCTGGGACTTGGTGCGGCGGCGCGGCGCGATTTAAGCGCCGCCCTCCGGTACGCGGAGTTTGCGTGTATCCTGAACCCCGGATACGGCGACGCGGCGCGCCTTGGGGAGATCTGCCGGTATGAGCTTGGCGATGATGATGACGAACCGGCCCTCGAACACGTAAGCCTCCTTGCGGGGCAAAAGAAGTGGAAAGCGGCGGCTGTGGCGGCCGGGAACGTTTCTCGCCAAACTGTGCGGCTTCTTAATATACAGGGTTGTCTTTGGACGCTGGCAAAACGGTACGACCTTGGGGCGGATTGTTTTGCCAGGGCCTTGGCAAAAGACCGGGGGAACGCCCTTGCCCCGGAAGCCCTGGCCTGCCTTGGCCGGCGGCAGAATTCTTTTTGGAGCTTCTTGTGTTCCTCTTTAATAAAGTAAAAAAAAGCTATTACGAAACCCTGGGGGTCCCGGAAACCGCCGGCGGCGAGGAGATAAAGCGGGCATACTTCGGCCTGGTCCGCAAGTACCAGCCCGACCGCTTCCCGGAGGAATTCAAGGAAATCCGCGCCGCCTACGAAACCCTCATGGACAAAGAAAAGCGCGCCGAATACGATGCCGTGGGCGAGCTGCCTTCTTCCGTTGCCCCTCTGTTCTACGAAGCCCAGCGCTTCGACCGCTTTGGCAGGCACGACAAGGCGGCGGAGCTGTACCAGCTAATTCTGAAAAGCCACCCCGAACTGGACAATGTCAGGGAAGCCTGCGCCGAATCTTTCTATAAAGACGATAAACCCGGCAAGGCGGTCGAAGTTTGGGAAGACCTCTGCCGCAAGCATCCCAAGAATCCCCATTATGCCAGGAGACTGGGCAAATGCTATATTGAACGCGGCTGGCACAAGAAGGCCCTTGCCGAAACACGGCGCGCCATCGCCCTTGATCCTTCTTCTATAGACAGTTTTGCTTTGCTTCTTTCCTGTTCCATTGCGGCCACGGAGCATGGTTCTCGCGGGTGGGACGAACTCAAAGCTGTTTCTCTTGAGACCATTGAGGCTGCCAAAGGGCTTAAAGCGGACGAATGGGAAAAAATCTACTTTTATACTTATGGGTTTATTACCTGCGGCATTAAAGAAATCGAAAGAGCCAGAGGCTATCTAAAGGAGATAATCCGTCTGATCCGCGAGGGCGGCAGGGATGGACAGGAGGAAGGCTTCATATCCCTGAAAGAAATCCTTGGGGCTGTTCCCGAAGAAGGTCTCTTTGGCGTTTATGCCGAGCTCAAAGAGATGGCGGATATGCTTCCGGAGGCGAACAATAAAATAATCCGGAAGAAACTCGAAACCATAAGGCTGAACGCGCAGATCGAAAGCCTGGTGGACAAAAAATACTCCGAAATCTTCCGCGATCTTTTCAGAATATTAAACGCCGATTTTGAGGATGATGAAGACGAGCTCGAGGTGATAGCCATAGAGCACAATCTTCTCCATAGGGAAAATGTCTACTTCCCCCAAATACGGCGTTTAAGAGAAGAGTTTCCCGAACTCTACAACCTTCACGCTTCTTTTTTTAATCAGGCGTTGCGTACCCGTGATGTGGATAAGATGCTGTATCAACGTGAAAAAAAGTACAAAAAATTGAAGCGCCGGGCCGGTATCGACTACGATGATGACGAACCGGAGGAAGCGCCGCCCGAGACCGTCCGCCGCACCCAGCCCAAGGTAGGCCGTAACGACCCCTGCCCCTGCGGCAGCGGCAAAAAATACAAACGCTGCTGCGGCGCGTGAAGCCGCCCGGGACGCTATACTTGGGAATATGGGAATGAGGAAATACCCCATCGGAATACAGGACTTTGCCAAGCTTCGGGAAGGCGGCTATGTATATGCGGACAAAACTGCGCATGTCTACCGGCTGGCCCAGGAAGCGAACCCGTTTTTCCTCAGCCGGCCCCGGCGTTTCGGCAAGAGCCTCCTCCTGTCCACCCTTAAGGCGTATTTCGAGGGGAGGAAGGAGTTTTTTTCGGAAATTGCCGGGCAGCCGGGCCTTGCCATCGCGGGGCTTGAAAAGGAATGGGGAAAATACCCGGTTTTGCACCTCGATTTTAACGTGGGGGATTACCGCCGGCCCGGCGGGCTGGAATCCGCCCTGAACGCCAATTTGGCGCGGCTGGAAGAGGAATGGGGGAAAAACGCGGACGAGGCGGATTATCCCGCGCGTTTTTGGGGGCTTATACGGCGGGCCGCCGGGAAAGCCGGGCGGAAAGCGGTCGTCCTTATCGACGAATACGACAAGCCGCTACTGGAAACAGAAACAGAGGAGCGCCGCGCCGAAGTCCGGGACACCCTGCGTGCCTTTTACGGCGTGTTAAAATCCGCCGACCAGTGGCTCAGGTTTTACCTGATCACGGGCATTACCAAATTCTCCAAGGTGAGTATTTTCAGCGAGCTGAACCAGCTTGCCGACATCAGCATGAACAGGAATTATTCGGATCTCTGCGGCATAACCCAGGAGGAGCTTGAGGGCTGTTTTGAAGGCGATATCAGCGCCCTGGCCTGGGAAAACGGCCTCGGCTACGCGGAGGCCCTCGCCGAAATGCGGAAGCGCTACAATGGCTACCTTTTTGCCCATAACGGCAGCAGGGTTTATAACCCCTTCAGCCTGCTTAACGCCCTGTACAACAGGCAGTTGCGGCACTACTGGTTTGAGACCGGGACCCCCACTTTCCTGGTCAAGGCGCTGTCGGAGATGAACTACGATTTGCCCTCCCTCAAAGGCAGCGTCCGCATTTCCGCCAACGCGGTGATGGACTACCGTTTCGACAACCGCGACATCGTCTCCCTTCTTTACCAGAGCGGTTACCTTACCATAAAGAGTTATGACAACGAGATGCAGGAATACACCTTGGGCTTTCCCAACGGCGAAGTGGAATACGGTTTCCTGAATGAGCTGTTCAAAATTTACAGCCCCTGGGCAAGCAGCGGCAGAAGCGGCCTATACATCGGGAACTTTATAGAAGACCTGGACGCCCGTAACACCGAATCGCTTATGAACCGGTTCCGCGCCCTGTTCTCCGGCATACCGTACCCGCTGACAGAGCAAAGCGAGTACCACTACCAGACGCTGCTGTACCTGGTTTTTAGCCTGATGGGGGAGTTCGCGCAGTCCGAGGTGGCTTCCGCAGCGGGCCGCAGCGACATGGTGGTAATACGGAAGGACACGGTTTACGTGTTCGAGTTCAAGCTTTCGGGAAGCGGCACGGCGGAGGAAGCGCTGGAACAGATAGACAGCAAGGGGTATCTGCTGCCGTATAGCGCGGAGGGGAAGACGCTGGTAAAAGTAGGCGTGGAGTTCGACCGGGAGAAGCGCACCATCGGGCGGTGGCTGGAAGGCTGATAATCCCGGCAGAGCCGCCCGGGAACCGCCTTACCGGGGTTCCGCGCCGTTCATCATATCAACGTACACCATCATTTCCTTGCGGGAGCTTACGCCCAGCTTTGCGTAGATGCGCTTGTTGTGGGTTTTGATGGTATTCATGGACAGGTACAGGGCGTAGGCGATTTCCTTGGCGGAATGGCCCTGGGCGTACAGGTTGAACACGGAACGTTCGGCCTTTGAAAGGGTTGCGAGGTTTTTCAGGAAGACGTTGAAATGCGCCGTAAGCGTCGCGGCGGCCTGGGCGTTCTGTTCGCCCGCTTCCCCGCCCGCGCCGCTTTGGACGGCCCGCTCGTCACGCTCGGCAAGGAAGGCGAAAAGGTCGTCTATTTCCCGGATATGGGTCTTTTCGTAATCCAAAAGGCCCTTTTCTTTTACGCGGTCAATGGCGCGGTACACCGGGGTGAAGTACCTCCGGCTGAGGGGTATGGCCAGGGCGATGCTGAGAACCAGAAGGACCAAAAGCAGCGCCAGGATGCTCCGGTTCTTTAGCATCACATAGGCGTCGTGATCGCTCTGGGGCAGCATGACCGCCGCGGCCCATTGCTGGCGGTTGTGGACGGCGTCGTTGGGGTACAGTTTGACAGGCCGCCACAGGCCGACATAGCGCTCGCCCGAATCGGTAAAGAGGGGAAGCGCGCCCTTGTTTTCCTCTATCGAAAGGACGGTGGATAGCTTGAAGCGGGTCCCCTGGCTGGCGGCAATCAGGGACCGGGAAGCGTCGAAAAGATTGCCGTTTACCGGGCCGAATACCGAAAAAACCCGCTGGTGGACGGAGTTGTCCGGGACGTTTTGCAGCTTGAACAGCATATCGCTGATATCGAAGCCGCAGACCCCGAGCACCGTGCCGTCCGAGGCCCGCAGGGGGACGCAGAGGCGTATCACTGCCCGGTAGTCGCCTTCGAGAACCGCAGCGGGCATCCAGTAGTAGAGCCGGGAAATGTCCATGTCCACCCGGGCGAACTTCATCGTCTCGTACCAAAAGTCGCCGGGGCTTACGGTGAACTCCATAGTCCATTGGGGCCGCATATACAGGCCCCATTCCCGGACAAGGGAACGCGGCCCCTTGAGATAATGCAGGGAAGATGCCGAACGGTTCAGGACGTTGGGCTCCGAATTCTGGATCGCGATGCCCGCGCGGGAATTTTCCGCGCCCGGCGCCGCCGGGTTCACCGTGGCGTTCAGGGCGACGTATACCCCGCTGGCTACGTTCTTTTCCAGGGCGATAATGAGGGTGTCCATAAGGGCGCGGAGGACCGGCTCGATCAGGGCCGGCGTCTTCCTGAGATCCTCCGGCGAAGCTCCCAGGGAATCGAGTTTCCACTCAATCTGATCCGCGAGCCTTTTGGACAGGGAAACGCCTTCTGCGGAAAGGACGGAGTACCCGGCTTCGAGGCCGTTGGCGACATGGGCAAGCTCGTTCTCAAGGAAAACCCTGTTTTCCGTAAGGCCCAGGGAGAACGCGCCTGTGGAAAAAAGCGTGAGGGCCGAAAGCAGGATGATGGCGGCGGCAAAAACCGCGAGAAGGGTAAAAAGACGCCGGGAAAGGGAAAGGCCGTTATTTTTAAAAACCCCGGATTTTTCCGGCGGGAAAATCCGCCGCACCGGGTTGAAAATATCCCGAAACGCCATGCCGTCTTACCTGACCCCGCCCTTAACGGACAAACGCCTCGAAAAGTTCCGCGCTTGCTTTCGCGGCGTCCTCGCCGGCGGCTATCCGTTCCCGGCCCTCGCGCATGGCCTGCTTGATGGCGGCCTCGTAGGCGCGGGTTATGCCGTCCAGGTTTTCCAAATTCGGCGCGACGATAAAGTCGTACTGCTCGTAAATCTGCGAGGCCGTCTCCATAAGCCGCCTGATGGCGATGTTCCCCGCAGCCTCTATCCCGCCGTTCATCTTTTTCCCGAAGGCGTCGTGGGTTACGGGCAGATAGCCCGTGGAAGCGACGAAGCGCATGTTCTGATCCGGCGCGGTAAACCATTTAAGGAAAAGCGCCGCGGCGGCCTCCTTTTGGGGCGTGGATTTGGCGACCACCATGCCCGACCCCCGCTGGAGGGCCACCTTGGCGCCGCCCTCGAATACCGGGTAGGGCAGGACAAGGTATTCCACCTTCTCGCTGGTATTGTCCGCGTAGGTTACCGTGTCCCCGTAGAACAGCACGCCCGCCGTGGAGCCTGTGGATGCGACTATCTCCCCGGCTATGGCAAGGCTGCTGGAGTAGTTTTCCGCCACCGCGTAAGCCCCCGTGAGGGCCGGCGGCACGCAGACATCCCAAATTCTTCTATAAATATAAGCGCCCGTGTCCAATTTGCCGCTTCCGGCGAAATCGCCGCCGAGCTGGGCCGTGCCCACCATGGCGATGTTGAACCAGGAATCCGCCGTAAAGAAGGCCTTGCCGTCGCCCGGAATGTCCGGGGTCTGGCTGTCGGTCCACTGGTGGTAGCGCAGCGCCGCCGAGACCAGGCCTTCAAAGGTGGCAAGGGTTCCGTCCCACCCGGAAGCGGCGGCAAAGCGGTCGAAGAAGGTCTTGTTCACAAAAAGCGCCTCGGTGCTTTTTGCCACCGGAAACACGTAGAGCCTCCCGTCGGGAAGGCGGCCTTCTTCCACGAACCGGGGCAGATAGGCTGAAAGTTCCTCCTCTGTAAAGAGATTGTCCAGCGGGGCGATGAGCCCCGCCCTTGACAGGGTCAGGGCCATGACCGGGTAAACCGTCACCAGATCCGGCATCTTCGGGACGCCGGGGTCCCCGGCGGCGATCTTCAAAAGCTGCTCGCTCAGCTCCCGGGAAGCGGAGATGGAAGTAACGTTGATTACCACCCCCTGCTGCCGGCCCCGGGAGGCGTTAAATTCGTCAACCAGTTCGTCCATGGTTTCCTGGAGCACGCCGCCGTAATTGTGCCACATGGTTATGGTTACCGGTTCCCCGGAATTGAAACCGGACCTCCCGCCGCAGCCCGCCGTAAGGACGGCGAAGGCCAGGCACAGCGCCCGGCAGGCCTTTTTTCGCTTGTTATTATTCATCATTTCACCCCCCATTCTAACAAAATTTAATAAAAAAAATCTGCTTTTGTTCATAAATCACCCCAAAATCACCCCAATTTTCCGTTGAAAATCACCCTTTAGGTGATTACAGGCTTCGAATTCCGGTTGAAAATGAAAAACCCGGGAGCAAATTCCTGGATATGGGCCGCGCCTTCCAATCACAAAAGACCGGATCGGGCAGGCGGACGGTCTAATTATTTTCCGCTGATTTAGCGAGGGCGACGGCGGGAGCGCCGCCGGGTGTGGAGAAATATGGATCACAGGGATTACCGGAAGGATTTCGCGGCTCAGACCGTGCTTGAGTCGCCTGCGGGGACGTATACCGCCCGGTGCCCCATCTGCGGGGCGGAACTGGACATGAAGCGGAAGTGGTGGACCCGGCAGGGCGCGGTACTGGACGCCCTTATCCTCCACTTTAACCGCTGCCCCCGCTGCGGGCGCTGGGTCTGCGACGACTGCTTCCTGGCGGGCAGCGGCGGGGACAGCATGGGAATATGCCGGGACTGCGCGGCCGGAGAGGAGCCTCCCGACGGCCCCACGCAATAGCTTGTTCAAAAAACGCCGGAGTTTCCGGCTTTGGCGGGGCCGTTCCCCCGCCGCTTATCCGAGGGAGAAAAATTCTCCTTTCAGGAGACAGTTTTATCAGCCGGGCCCAGGGCCGCTTTCGCGGCCAATCACAGGGGTCCGGCGCAAGGAGTATACCATGAATAGGAAACATGGCGTATCGTTCGGTTTTGCCGCTTTTGCAGTAGCGGTAATTTTCAGTTTTAGCGGCTGCGGCAACCTGGCTGGCGGTGATGATGTGTGGGGGGGGGGGGGGGGGGGGGGGGGGGGGGGGGGGGGGGGGGGGGGGGGGGGGGGGGGGCAGCGGCGCGGGGGCGGCGGCACGTGTATGAGTGGCTGTAGATTGAGTTTGGATTGCTAATGGGTTTATTGGACTCAGTAATAACTTGTAACTGCTGTCCAGAGTAAAAGTCAAA
>JAIRSS010000075.1 GCA_031255315.1 Spirochaetaceae bacterium | reverse complement strand
CGGATTTGGTGGAACAGAAACAGAGGATGGACCAGGCGGTTGACAGCCTGCTCGCTTGTGCCTGCGATGTACCGGTCATTCCGCGTTGCGGAACAGATCGCCATGGTTGGAATTTAACGTGGCGCATCAGTTCGCCTATGGTTCGTTTTTTACGTGGCGCAACACGGCGGGTCTACTTTTCTGGTGATAGTCGCAAAGAGGGTTGACGAGCAGCTACAGAGCAAGCAGGCCCTCGGTTTGGGTGGCAGCTGTTGTCTTGAAACCGCTGCCCCGCTCTTTTCCCCGCTTCCCGCCTCTTCTTCCTTCCCGTCGTTCTCATCCAGCTCCTTCAAATATTCCTCCGTCTGTCCCTCAAGCCGCGCTATCCGCTCCCGCAGTTTCTCCACGGTGAAATTCCGCTCCCCGCTGTTCACCGCCCTGGACTTGCTCCCGCCTGTCGCTGCCAGTTCCTTCCCGTACAAACCGGGCTTCACGCATAATCCCACGAAATCCCGAAACACCCTCTTCGGTAAAGTTCGGGGGAAAGAGTTCTTTTAAGTTTTCCAGGCAGGGATCGATTTTCATTGCAACATCCTTTCGTTGTTAAGTTCCGATTATTATACACAGGGGAAGGGGAAAGTCTCCCGTTGTCAGGCAAGTTAAAAAACAGGGGGCCTGTCCTCAATGGAGGCTGTCCCTCTCCGCAGGTCCTTTACGCCGGTACCCTACAGGGCATCGGTGTTTACTTTTTTTTGTGGTTTTTCTCACTTTTTCCTCGTCCGACCGAATCAAACTGGAGGAGAAACCCATATTAGAATAGTATGCGAATGAAAAGAAGTTTAACGCAAAATGCGTGGTATGAGGTAAGGACAGCGATCAATAATCATGAACCGCTGTTTCGGCGACGGCAGGCGATAGCGATTCTCTGCCGGGTGTTTGGCGAGGCGCGGGAGTGCTTTGTCTTTGAGGCTCGCGGGCTTCGGCTTGAGGAAGAATGGTTGTCCTTCTATATCAGGCCGGCGGACGGGTTGCAGCTCCCTGCGATCATGCAATGGTTGAAGCAGACATTCTCGGTCCGCTTCAATCTGTGCCGGGGGAGATCCGGGCATGTCTGGGGAGACCGGTACTGGTCAAGGGTGTTGGAAGGAGAACCGCCGGACTGGGCGGTGGAGGTGGATTGGAAGGCGGTGGATGCGGCGGCTGAGACAGGAATGCTGTCCTCCGTGGGGCGGCCGTTAGATGGGGTCAGCCCCCTAACGACAGAAAACCCGGCGGAAACCGGGTTTTCGCCCCAAACCCCCGCCCGATCCCCGCCTCCGTCCGGCTAAAGCGCCCAAACCCGCGCAAAAACATCGACCTAATCACCATCTCCAACGCCATTAGGCAACGCCCCAGGCGAAGTCTGTCCAATCCTCAACCCCGGAGATTTTTAAAAAAGCAAACGCCGATGCCCTGCTTCAGAAGGAACTGGGGTGAAACGATTTTAGGCGGCGGCGGTTTGTTCGTACATAATTCCAGAATGGACCCTTTGCAAAGAGGGGTTGTTTTTATCATTTGCAATATCTGATGGGTTGCGGCCGTTATCCCGCCAAGCGTTCTGCATATCCATAACAACACCGATACAATAAGCGCCACCCATATCTGGCTGAATACCGCATTCTCACCGGTTCCCCAAAAACCCCTTATCTTCAGATTTACCGGCAGGACCTGTTTCTCCACGAACAACAGAGAAGCCCATCACTATCCGTTATCAATCCCCTGCCGCATTTCGCGGAAAACACTTACCGAAAGCGGGATTGATACGATAAAGGTACAGAACTGCGCGGCGGGCGTGCTTATCAGGATTCCGGTAAGGCCCAGAAAGGGCGTGAGCAGAAACAGCAGGGGTAGCAGGAAAAGCCCCTGGGCCATAGCCAAAAAACTGGCCTTGAACGCCTTGCCTATGGTTTGCATCATCATATTATTGATGGTTATCCATCCAAGCAAGGGGATGGTCAGACACTGATACCGAAACGCCCTTGTTCCGGTTTCTATAAGGAGCGGATCATCGGACCTGAAAAACGCGATTATTTGCGGCGCGAAAATGAAGCCTAAAACGCCCAGGGGCAAAAGCGGCAGGGTCATGGCGATAAGTGAAAAACGGAATCCCTCTTTTACCCTTGTGAATAATCTTGCCCCGTAATTAAAACCGCATACAGGCTGGAATCCCTGCCCCGTGCCGACGATGAGCGACGCTGCCATCATAAAGACACGGTGCACAATGGAGATCGCCGCGATAACTTCGTCGCCGTATCCTGCGGCAAAGTTGTTCATAAAAGCGCCGGACACGGCGGCTATCCCCTGCCGCGCAAGAGAAGGCAGGCCGCCCCGGACAATTTCCCGGTAGATTGCCGGACGCGGGGAAAAGTTTTTAAAGCGTATGCGCACGGTGTCTTTTCTGTTTGAGCTTATAAAAAGCACGGTAAAACTGATAAACTGACTGAGCATAGTGGCGAAAGACGCGCCGGCTATTCCCCAGCGAAACACAAAGATAAACAGCGGATCGAGTCCGATATTGACAAGCGCCCCGCCAACCATGCCGATCATGCCGTAAAAGGAATTCCCCTGATACCGCAGAAGGTTATTCTGCATAAGCGAACACATCATAAAAGGAGCGCCGATAAGGATGAAGCGCAGATACGCGCGCGCGAAGGGAAGGATGGTGTCCGTCGCCCCGAGCAGGCGCGACAGCGGGTTCAGAAACAGGATGCCGAGGACCGCGATCAGCACTCCGGCGATAAACGCCGAGAAAAAGCCCGCCGCCGCCATTTTCGCGGCGTTTGTATGATTCCGCGACCCCAGCTCGCGGGCAATGTAATTACCCGACCCATGCCCGAAGAAAAACCCCGCCGCCTGTATCACCGCCATAAGGGGGAACGCGACTCCCACGGCCGCCGTCGCGCTGGTCCCCAAAAAACTGACAAAATAGGTATCCGCCGCGTTGTACAGCGCGCTGATGAGCATGATGACCGTCGAGGGAATCGCAAGGCCGGTTATCAGCGGCCCGACAGGGCCCGTGGTCATTTTAATGTATTTATCGTTCTGTTCTTTGCTGCTCATAAGGCTGACGATCCGGCCTCTCAATCATACAGGCTATCGGGCGGGATGTCGAATTTCCGTTGCATTCCAGGCCGGGTATTGGCAGTTACCTCTTTTTTCACACTTTTTGTCACTTTTTTCCATTCGATTGAAGCAAAACGGCGAGTCAAACCTCTATATATAGTATAAGGTTATTAAGAGACTTGGCACAAGGCGCATGGTATGAAGTGCGGACGGCGGTGAATAACCGTAAACCGCTGTTCAGGCGGTGGCGGTCTTCTGCTGGGTGTTTGGCGAGGCGCAGAAGCGCTTCGCCTTCGAGCTTCGCGGGTCCCGGCTTGATGAGGAATGGTTATCGTTCTACATCAAGCCCTCCGATGGGTTACAGCTTCCGGCGATCATGCAGTGGGTGAAGCAGACGTTTGCGGTGCGCTTTAATTGGTGCACGGAGAGAACCGGGCATGTCTGGGGAGACCGGTATTGGTCGCGGGAGGTGAAAGGGGAGCCGTCTGAATGGGCGCGGAAGTGGACTGGAAAGCGGTAGAGGTGGCGGCTAAGACGGGGATGATCTCTTTCGGGACCTACTCCCTGGATGGGGTCAGCCCCCTAACGGGGGAAACCCCGGCGGAAGGCGGATTTTCGCTCCAAAACCCCGCCCGATCCCCACCCTCGCCCGGCTAAGCCCCTAAACCCGGCCCCGATCCGCGCGGAATCGCCGACACAACCACCTCGCGCACCGCTGTCAAACAACGACCACGGGCGAAGTCTGTCCAATCCTCAACCCGACGGCTTCTCAAAAGTAAACGCCGATGCCCTGGAAAGAGAAGTAGAAGGAACGGCGTTTTCCGAACTATATTATAAGAAGCGCCGGTAGGCACGGACGGGATGTTTATGGATAAGCATGATTTACTACGGAAGATAAGCACTTTTCCTCTGGTTACGCGGGATTTGGCGGAGGACCTTTTGGCCGGGGA
>JAIRSS010000029.1 GCA_031255315.1 Spirochaetaceae bacterium | reverse complement strand
TTCCTCCATCTCCGGCCCCGCCGGGGGGATGCCGTCCTCGAAGGGACTTCTTACCTCGATGCCCTCCTCCGTTCCAAAGGAGACGGACATATCCGTCAGGGAGCGCAGTTCCTTCGCGTAGGGAACCTTTTCAAGCAGCTCCGCCCCCAGGTCCCGAATCATCGCCAGCACTTCCGGGGCAAACACGTCATCCGCCCGGACCAGCACGAGCACCTGGTCCTCGTTCCCAAACAGGGCTTCAAAGCGGTCGGTGTTGATTTGTATGGTGTCGTAGTCGTCGAACCAGTCTTCCATGTTGTCGCCGGTAGTCATCTTGGGCAGCCCCGCCATGCCGATGACAGTCAAAACCGCCAGCCCCGCGATAATGGCCCAGCGCCACCGTATCTGGAACGCGCCAAACTGAGCAAAGCGGCGGTTAATGTTGTCCAGTTTCATATATTCCCCCTTTCCTGCGGCCTCTCTTCCGCCCCGGGCCCGTTTCGGGCTGTGTTGTGTTGTTGTTCACGGACATAAGGCGGTTTGCCGTCATGATGTTAGTGTATACTAATAATGATGGTTGTTCAAGGGGGCTTCCAATTCCGCCCTCACAGGCGGCGCACGGGCGAATCCGTGGTAAGCCGGCTTTTTCATTGTGGTGGATTCCCAAAGCCGCTCTTCTGGCATCCGGCAGCTCTTTCACGACCCTGGTCGTTCAGGTGGGCGGCCCTTTGGCCGCTTCCGGTTCCTCCTCCCCGGTATCCCCGCCGTAGTGTTATTTCCTTCCATATCTGCCACCGGAATTCATCACAGCCACCCCATACCGACGCCCTGGGCGGGCAGAGGGTTTGCGTTGACAATACCCAGCTTGCATACTAGGATAGTAACAGCGCCGACTAACCGGATGACAACCGTGGCTCATGTTCTTTTTGATTTTTGTACACGAGGCTGTTCCAAACCTGAAGTTCTGGAACAGCCGTACCAAAAAAGATAATTCTAAAAGCCGCCGGGAGCGCCGGAGCGCGGGAAGTTCTCAATGGACAAGCTGGTTGACCGCCTCAATGTTCGGATGAAGATTGGGGAATATGAATTCTGTGATTAAATCATTAAGGAAGCAAAAATGGAATTTTTACTGGAAGGGTTTCTCGCTTTAAGCTGGAAACAGGTAATAATGTTTGGGATTGGTTTTGCGCTTATTTATTTAGGCATTGCCAAAGAATACGAGCCGGCCCTGCTCATGCCCATGGGTTTTGGGGCAATCCTGGTCAATCTGCCGTTAAGCGGCGTGCTCAACCAGATTATGCCCGGCATCGGGGAGACCCACGGGGTAATCCAGTGGCTTTTTGAAAAAGGAATCGGCGCGTCCGAAGTTATGCCCCTGCTCTTGTTCATCGGGATCGGGGCGATGATAGATTTCGCCCCCCTGTTGTCGCGTCCCGTTTACTTTCTCTTCGGCGCGTCCGCCCATTTTGGGATTTTCGCCGCCATAACCCTTTCCTGCCTTGTTGGGTTTGACTTGAAAGACGCGGCGGCCATCGGCATTATCGGGGCCGCCGACGGGCCCACCACCATATTGGTTTCCCAGGTGCTTCATTCAAATTATTTAGGCCCTATCGCGGTAACGGCCTATTCGTATATGTCCCTGGTTCCAATCATCCAGCCCTTTGCGATAAAGCTGACCACGACCCGGAAAGAACGGATGATCAGAATGGATCCCGTGGCAAGCACGGAGATCCCCCGGTTGTTGCGAATCCTGTTCCCCATCATCGTAACCATTATTGTGGGGTTTATCGCTCCTTCCGCGGTCGCTCTTATCGGCTTTTTAATGTTCGGCAACCTTGTCCGGGAATGCGGGGTATTGGAATCCCTTTCTGAAACGGCGCAAAAAAGCCTTTCCAACCTGATAACGCTGCTCTTGGGGATTACCATAGCCTTTACCCTCAAAGCGGAAGAATTTATCACCCTGGACACCCTCAAAATACTCGCCCTGGGCCTTTTTGCCTTTATCCTTGATACAGTAGGAGGGGTTCTGTTTACCAAATTCCTCAACCTGTTTTTAAAGAAAAAGATAAATCCCATGATAGGCGCGGCGGGAATTTCCGCCTTTCCCATGTCGTCCCGGGTCATCCAAAAACTCGCCCTAAAAGAAGACCCGTCCAACATCTTTTTGATGCACGCGGTCAGCGCGAATGTTTCAGGACAAATCGCGTCCGTCGCGGCAAGCGGGCTGGTCTTAAGCCTGATAGCCCAGTATTTATAACAGGAGCGGGAAATGAACGAAGTTGTTTTGAATAATACCCTTGCATCCCTTGACATTATGTGGAAAGGGATGTTGGGCCTTTTTGTCGTCTGCGGCGGCGTCGCCGTACTTATGATGCTTATCGCTAAATTTATACAGCGTCCAAAGAATTAACGCCGTTCCGCCGCCCGGCCTCCGCCGCCCGCTTCATGAGTTTTCGGTCGTGGCGGCTGTTGAGGAGGGTGTACATCACGGGCGTTACGAAGAGGGTCATAATAGAGCTCACGGTAAGGCCGCCCACAAAGGTTTTGCCGATGGGCTGAATGGTGTCCGCTCCCGCGCCGGGAAAGAAGGCGATGGGAACCATGCCGAGGATGGTGGTAAGGCTCGTCATAAGAATGGGGCGGAGCCGGCTGCGTCCGGCTTCAAGACAGGCTTCCTTGACCCGCATACCCCGGGCGCGGAGCGTATTGGTATAGTCCACCAGAACAATGCCGTTATTGACCACCACCCCTACCAGGGCGACAATGCCTACGACTGAAAACACCGACATGGCTTCATTGCCTATCTTGTAAATCCAGATGACCCCGATGAAAAGAAGCGGGATAGAAAAGAAGATGATAAGGGGATCCACAAAGGACTCAAACTGGCTTGCCATAAGGCCGAATACGAGGAATACCGCTACCCCGATAATCAGGATAAACCGCCGGTTATAGGCTTCCACTTCCACCGCTTCGCCCAGATAGCGGACGGTGACGTTTTCCCGGGGGATCAGGTAGCGCTGCACCGTATCCTCAAGGCGGCGCTGCATGTCCGTGGCGGCTATGCCTTGGGGGAGTTCCCCGGTAACGCGGACAAGGCGCTCCTGGTTTTCCCGGCGTATGGATGTGGGGGACCGGCCTTCGGTGATCTTCGCCATATTGGACAGGGAAACGCGGCTGCCGTTTCTACCCATGACAAAGACGGCGTCCAGATTGGGAACGCCCCCCCGCCGGTCTGAATCCTGAAAACGGACGATTATGTTGACGATCCGGTCTCCCTGCGAGATGGCCGCCGCCGTAACGCCGTCCATGGCGGTCCGGATTTCCGACGCAATGGC
The DNA here is from genome assembly GCA_031255315.1 of Spirochaetaceae bacterium. Next base: position 7,260 of record JAIRSS010000029.1, on the reverse strand, counting down.
GGAAAGGGAAACGCCCAGGGCCGCCGCGCGATCCCGGTCAATCTCGATCTGTAACTGAGGCGCTCCCTCGTCAATGTTCACCGCCGGGTTTTCGATTTCCGGCAGATGGCGGATCATGATCTGCTGAATTTCATTGGCGGTTTCCGTAAGCGCCGCCGTGTCCCGGGAGCTCACGGCGATTTCCACCGCGGAAGCGCCGCCCATGGAACGGCCCGCCCGGAAGGCGATCCGCACCCCCGGAAACTCGGTAAGGTAGGGCGTCAGCTTTTGTATCACCCTATTTGGGGTGTCAATCTGCTCCGCCGGCGGGGGAAGGGTTATCTGCACCGATCCCTGGTTGCCGCCGCTCCGCCGCGCGGTGAGGATCAACTGGTTGTAGCCTTCAATATTTTCCCTGACGATTTCCGCCAGCTCGAGGAGCGTCAGTTCCGTCGTTTCAATGGTGGTTCCCTGGGGCATGGAAATATTAATGTTCACCACATCATCGGTGCGGCTGCGGATAAAGAGGTTCATCCCGACGCCGCTGAACTGGAGCAGGGAAAAGGCCAGGATGCAGAGAACCAGGAGCAGTATCAGAACCCGGTGGTTCAGGCAGTAATCCAGGGCCAGCGTATAGCCGTTGTCCAGGGAGCGGAAGAAGCGTTCCATTTTGTCGTCAATAAAACGCAGCAGGCGGCTCTTCAATGGTTTTTGCTTCCGGGTGTCCAGTTTAAAAATAGGGCCGCAGAAGGCGGGCACCAACGTAACCGCCACCGCCAGGGAACAGGCCAGGGAAATGACCACCGTAAAGATGAGGTCGCTGAAAAGCTGGCCCATCATTTCTAGATCGTTTTTATAAATGATGAGGGGCACGAATACGCAGAGGGTCGTGGTCGTAGAGGTAACAATGGCCCGGATCATTTCCTGGCTTCCAAGGACCGCGGCGATTTGCGGTTTGGCCCCCCGTTCCCGGTAATTGTGGACGTTTTCCAGGATGACGATGGAGGCGTCCACCGTCATTCCCAGCCCCAGGATGAGGCCGGTCATGGTGAGGAGGTTCAGGGTAAAGCCGAATACGGCCATGAGCATCAGGGTAAGGAGTATGGAAACCGGAATGGAAAGGCCGATGATCAGGGTTCCTTTTATATTCCGCAGGAACACAAAGAGGATGATCATGGCCAGGGCGGCGCCCTGGAAGGCGTTGGAATACACCTGGTTCAAGGTGGCGCTGATGAGGGAGGTGTCGTCCGACAGCACCGCGACGGTGATTCCCCGGGGCAGGTGCTGGTTTATCTCCGTCAGGGCTTCCCGCACCCGGTTTGCTACTTGTACGGAATTACTGTCGCTTTCGCTCTGAACCTGGATGTAGACCCCGCTTTGTCCGTTCACCGAGACCCGGGCGGCGTTGTCGTTGAAGGCCGGGGATACTTCCGCGATGTCTTCAAGGCGCACCACCTGGGAACGGTTCACGGCGCCTGTAAGCCCGGCCTGGGGAACAGTGACGGTTTTGACGACCAGGCGCTTCACCTGATCCAAATCCGCGAGTTCCTGCCGGGTAAGGAGTTGATAGTCCCGGGTCCCCCGGGTCAGGCTTCCCCCGGAAGTAAGGATGTTCTGTCCCCGCAGGGCCGCCGTTACATCGCTCAACGTAAGGTTGTAGCCGGCGAGCCGGTTCTGGGAAACCGCCACCTGAACTATCTGGGTGGTTCCCCCGGTAACATCCGCCGAGGCCACCCCCTCTATCCGCTCTATACCGGCCTGTATCTCATCTTCCGCGAATATCCGCAGTTGATCCGGCGGGTAGTCGCCCCTGACGACCAGGCGCATGATGGGCATGGCGGACATATCGAAGCGCCGCACCGTGGGGCTTCCGGCATCGTCGGGCAGGGAATTGGCAAGGCGGGCTACCAGCGCCTGAGCATCCGACATGGCCTGGTCCATATCCGTGCCGTAGGCGAAATTCAGGTTGATGAAGCTCGACTCAAAGGCCGAGTTACTGGTCATATCCGTAAGCCCCTTGGAAGCCGCCAGAGCCCGTTCCAGGGGCATCGTCACGTTTCGTTCCACATCCGCCGGGCCGGCTCCGGGAAATGAGGTGTAGACCGAAAGGACGGGCCGGACCGTGGAAGGAAAGAGGTCCACCGCGATATTCGGGACCAGCGTCGCGGCAATGCCCATGGCCAGGGCGTACAGTACCACGATGGTCACCGGCCGCCGGACCGAATATTTCGCAATGTTCACAGCTTTCTCCTTTAATCCACAATGCGGACGGTATCGCCGTCGGAAAGAAAATTCTGCCCCGCCGTTACCACCCGTTCACCCGTCGAAAGGCCCTCCGTAACTTCCAGTGAGGCTTCTTCTTCCAGCCCCAGGGTCAGGAAACGCCGCTCCACGGTATTGTCCTCTCTGATAACGAAGGCGATCCAGTTTCCATACGTGTTGATCGCCGCGGAACGGGGGATGACCGGCACGTTCCGCCGGGAATCGGTCACCAGGCTTACCGTACCGAACATTCCCACCTTGATTCGGGAATCCGTCCGGCCCGACGCTCCCGGCGTAAACCGGAGGCGTATACGCAGGGTACGGCTTGCCGGGTCCAGGACCGGGCTTACCTCGTCCACCACGGCGGCGAAATTTTCATAGGGCATGGCCTCGAAGGAAACCACGGCCGGAAGCCCCGGCCTGACACTGGTAGAAAACCGTTCGGGGACGAAGGTTTCCACCGCAAGGGCGGACAGGTCCCCTACCACGCAGATCACCGTCTGGCCGGAAACGGTGTCCCCGGGGTTCACCGGCGTTTGGAGGATGGTCCCGGATACGGTGGAAACAACCGGGTTTTGGGAATAGAATTCCCCGGGCCGGGAGGGATCCACCATGGCTACCACCGCTCCCCGGTTCACCCGGTCCCCAACCCGGAAGCGAAGTTCCGTGAGTTTTCCTGCCACCGTAGGATAGATGGCCACCTGGGAACGGGCCAGCACATCCCCGTTGATCACCACCCGGTTCTCCACGGTCCCCAGGACCACCTCGACCGCTCTGACCGCCGTGGCCGGCCGCTGCCCTCCGCCTGAACCGCCCCTGGCCGGAGTCATCGCGGCCGCCGCCTGTTCCCGGTGCCGCAGAACCGTGTAGACCGTGAGTCCCGCAAAAAGCAGAATCAGGGCGGCGATGATCACGGTCACCGTTTTCGATATTTTTCCGCCGCGCTTTCCGGATTGTTTCACGATATGCTCCTTGTTAAGGCGCTCCACTCTATATTAAGGGCGGCCGCCAGGTCCAGAATCATGGTTTGATAGGCCAGCTCCCCTTCCAGAAGCTGCTGCCGGGCCTCGGCCATGTCGTTCCGGGCCTCCTGGAGGGTCAGGGATTCTACCGTCCCGTTTCTGAACCCCTCCTCGGTCAGCTCGTAGGCCCGTTCGGCGATTTCTACCCGGAGCCGGGCGATTTCTATGCCGTCCCAGGAATTCTTAAGGTTGTCCGCCAGGGAACGTATTTCCCGCATGGCCCGGTTTTCGGCGTCCTTCAAATCCAGACGGGCCTTCTCCACCCCCGCTTCCGCCGTCCCTATGGATTGATGGTCCTTGGTACCGGGAATCCAGGATTCAATGGGAATGCCCAGGCTGAGGCTTCCGCTCAGTCTGTCGGCGAAGCCGTTTGTTCCGGGTCCCGAACCGTTCCACTGGGCGGAAAGAGACAGGGTGGGAGCGCGTGTACCCAGGACGGTTTGACGCCGCGTCAGTTCCAGACGCTCGATGTTCTGCCGCTGGCTTACAATATCGGGCCGCTTCCCCAGGTAATCCCGGATAAGCTGTTCGGGATCCGCCTCAATCCGCGCTATTTCAAACTCCCCGTTAAGTACGGTGTCGGTGTACTGATCCAAGCCCAGGAGCACGAGGAATTCCCCCAGGTTGGCGTTGTAGCTCGTTTCGGCCCGGCTCATATTCAACCGGGCGGTTTCTGCGCCAAGCCTGCTCTGGAGGACCGCAAGCTGGCTGATAAGACCGTTGGCAAAAGCCGTCCTGTTCCTTTCAAACTGTTGTTCCGCCAGGGTCCTGATTTCTTCAAGGTGGGCAAGATTTTGTTTTTCCGCCAGAAGACTGAAAAAAGTCTTGATCACCTGAATCTCAAGCTGCCGCCGCGCGTTTTCGTAGTTCAGAAGCTGGGACCGGTAGGAGAGATCTATGATCTTCATCGTCTGTGGAAGGGACGGGTTGAGCCTGAGGGACAATCCCAGGGAAGCCGTGTATTCAAACCCGTCGGGGCTGTTGAAGGGCGTACCGGTAAACAGGGGCGTCCGGTAACTTACCCCTCCGTTCAGGCTAATATCAGGGAAAATCTCGGCCCAAAGATTATTGGCCGCGATGCCGGCGGTATTCAGATCGATAAAACTCTTCCGCAAATTCAGGCTTTGGTCTAAGGCCAGTTCCACCGCCTGTTCGGGTGACAGGGATACCGTCTCCGGCTTCCCGTCCGGTTCCTGCCCGTTCCGGGCCGCGGCATCCAGCGGCGTGATTCCCCGGAACGCAAATATAAAAATCATAATAAAAAGGCCCCAGGAGGGAACACGCCTCATATTTTCCTCTTGTCTATTGCTTAGACATGAATACCCACAGGCTTATACCATAATTTGACATATCCTACTATAACAATATACCAAAATAAAAGGAATGAACCGTTTTTTTGGTTACATTGAATTTTCCCGCCTCCATCCTTGGCGCAACAGAGGTCACAACCGGAGGCCCACGCCGCAAATAAACTGTAAATCCATAACAACGCCGTTAGTGCGGTAAGTAACGACATCCGGGCCGGTTTCGGAAATCATACGCTTGTTTTTTTTGATCATGAAATCCGCGCCCGCCCAGAATGAAATTCCGAACACCGCGATTTTTTTTTGCAGCGCATAATCCCCCCGGATCGATATGCCGAAGGTACGTTCCTGCTCGTCCCTGCTTCCCGAGGGCGCGGGACCTGCCAGGTTGGCAAGACCGTTGTTGTTTCCGTCCCGGTTATGGGAAACAAAGGGATTCATCCTGCCGTGTATCACGCCGAAAAGACCGGCGGAAACCAGGGCGGAACCCGGAAACCGGTAGCGGGAATCGAGCCGGAGGACCAGCGCGTCGCCTCCGTAGGGATAACCGGTGTAGTCAAGGACAAGGTTGTCTTTGGAGCCGTTTACCTGCACGGCCTTGGCGGTCAGGAAATCCACCCCGTCCCGGCGGTAAAGCAGGGGCGAGGTATAGGCCCCTTCCAGGGACAGGGTAAGGAGGCCGGGGCCGGAAAAACGGGTATGCTCCACTCCGCCCAGGATGCCCCAGGAACCGGGTTCGCTTTCGTCTTCCCAGAACGCCCTGAACTGGTCTATGACAGCTTCGGTATACAGCCGCCAGCCCGCAGCGGGGGCATAATCCAGTTCCAGTTGGGCAATGGCATTGAAATGCGAACGGTCATACCAGTTATGGTAGATAAAAGCCGGGTTAAGGTTGGCGGGAAAGAAACCGCCGGGATCGACCATAAGGTTTTCCGAAACCGCGAAGACCAGGGAAGGGAGTATGCGGAATTCGAGCTGGTGGGCCATAAGAAACTTGAAGCCCGGCGTCCCGCCGGATCCGGGCAGGGGATAGAAGGCGTTGAGCCACTGATATTTGAAATTACCGGTAAACGCCGAAAATTGGAGGTATTCGTCGTAGTCCCGGTGATCGTCGAACACGAAACTTCCCGAGCGGCCCCGGCCCCATTTAAGGCGGTCTCGCGCTATGCTGAGGTTCCAGTGTTTTCCTCCCGCCGTAAAGTTGGCCCGCTTGGGCCAGTCAAAATCGAATTCGTCAAAGCCCGCCGGTACGTTGGTGATGAACGGGCTGCCGTAGGCCCAGGACCCGGCGGGAAAGGCGTAGCTTTCGGCGCCCGGCTCCAGCGGCGGTACGACCGCCCCGATGCCGGCGCTTATGTCCGCGGTATCCCGCCTCCGGTCCCGCCCGTTAAAGCGGTTCCTGCCGTACTGTAAATCGGCGGCCACATAAAACCAGGAGGCTATACCCAGTTCAAGGGTGAGCTTGAGGAGCGGTTTTCTTTCCTCGTACCCGTAACGCCAGTCTTCCTCAAGGGCAAAGTCCCCGCCGTTGGTATGGGCGTAGGCTTCCAGAACCGCGTCCAGTTGAACGTTCAGCCCGGCCAGATCGTCCAGGGCGAACCTGAAGGGAGCGGACAACGCGGCCGCGAGGCGATCCGAGAGGTCCCGGACGCGGGGATCGGAGGCGGCGCGTTCGTCTGTTTTTTGGAGTATCCCGGCGGCTTCGGCGTTGGTCCACGGGCGGGCGGCGGACGGCCCGGCAAGACCGCAGAGCGCGTACAAGGCGTCCATTTCGTCATAGAGCGGGGAAGACAGGGGAAGGACCTGCTGGGTTTGGGAAAAGACGGTTCCGGGCGGCAGGAAGAAGGCGGCGATGAAGAGAGCTTTGAAAAAAAAGCCGCGTCTTACCGTTTTTTTCTCCGTCCCGGCACTCACTAAAAACCCCGTACCCTATTATAGAAGGACGGTTCTTTTTTAGCAACTTCGCCGGATACCGCACGGCCATTTTGTATGCGCGGGCGAAGAGGGAACAGCCGCGCTTGTATAGAATTAATGCAACACCGGTGAAGTGTTCTAATTGCCGGGCTTCCGCCGGGGGTTCGATCTAAAAGCCCGCCGCTAATTTTCTTCTTAAAATATTTTTACGCGTTTACCTTGTTAATCCATTGGTTGATGAGATACCGGGACACCGAGCCGGGGCCGGGCAGTTTCGGCAAAGCGTCCCGGCGGAACCAGCGGGCGTCTTCGATCTCCACACCGTCGGGGCGGATTTCTCCCCCGGTGTGGCGGGCGGTGAACCCCAGCATCAGTGAGTTGGGAAAAGGCCAGGGTTGGGATGCCTCGTAGCGGATGCCGCCAATCCCGATTCCCGCTTCTTCCCGGACTTCCCGCTCTACCGTAGTTTCCAGGTTTTCCCCGGCTTCGTTAAACCCCGCGATAAGGCTGTAAACGCCATCGGGAAATTTTTTGTTATGGGCCAGGAGGGCTTCGTCCCGGTCGTTGGTAACCAGAACGATGACGGCCGGGGAAATCCGGGGGTACTCCCGGCGGCCGCAGCCCGGACAGAGCCGGGCAAGTTCGTCGGGGGCGTCGACCGCGGGGCTGCCGCACGCGCCGCAATAGGCCGATTCCCGGCGCCATTGCATGACATGATACGCCCTGAACAGGCGGCCTATGTCCCCCCGTCCGGAGAAAACGCCCTGTTCCGCGGCAGG
>JAIRSS010000020.1 GCA_031255315.1 Spirochaetaceae bacterium | reverse complement strand
CTCTGCCATGGTAAACCCCATTTGTTCCTCCAGAGGTAGTCTGGATAGAGTGTGTCCCCATGGTTGGATTTTTACATGGCGCAAACGTCCCGCTATGGTTAGTTTTAACGGGGCGCAATGCGCCCTGTTTATAGAATCCTCTGATTATGGTATCCTCTATAAATATGAATACTACTCTTTACGCTGTATTGAGGCGGTATCCTCCTGACTCACCCGCGTGGAGCCTGGCGGATGCTTTTGACGCGGTTACTAACGGCATGGATACATCCGAAAGTTTTGCCTCCATGGAGGGGCTTACGGAACGCCGCTTGCAACCGTGGAAACATCTAATATACGGAATCCATTCCCTCTACGCCGGCGATATTCCCGGATGCAAGGCCGCGCTGGAAGCTGTCAAAGAAGGTTCTCCTCCCGGTGTGCTGAAACCGCTCTTCCGGGCCTGGATAGCCCGGCAGGAAACGGGCCGCCGGAAACCCGCGGCCTTCAACGAGCTTACCGGCGCAGTGGGCGGCCTCTACCAGATGCTCCTCGTGGAACCGCATCCGCTCTCCCCCCTGGCCGAACAAGCGGAGGAAGCCCTCAACCACGGGCTGACGGAACAGTTCGCCGTTTTAGCCGGAAAAGTCATGAGGGCCCTGATGGATCAGAAACAGGGTGACGGCCCCCTTCTCGCTCTGCGGTATGTCCGGTACTGTCTGGACCTCCTTGATACGGCCGGCGGCAATGACGCGGACTTTGCCGCCGTAACGCTCAAAAACCTGGGAGAGGCCGACGGTTTTTGCGCCCTGGGGTTCGCCCGTATAGGCAAAGACGACGCGGCGGCGGCGACGGCCCTGGAAAAAGCCGTGAGCGCGGGGGGCGGACGTTTCCTGGACGCGGCGATGTCGTCTCTTGTCTCCAGTTTCCTTCCGGCCTTGAGGGAACGAGGCAGGCGGTTTCGGCGGATTCCGGCGGCGCCCTTTGGTCCGTCCACGGGCGGTCATGGGGCAAAATATCCGGTGTTCGGCAGCCGCAAGTCTGACGGCCAACTGGAATTATTTGAGGAAGTCTATGGATAAAGAAGATATTCTAACCCTGCTTCGGGTAAAAACGGGGAAGCCTAATCAATCCGCCGGGAAGGAAACAATAAACCGCCTTGCCGCCGCTCTAACCGCTCCCGCTTCCTTTGCGGAACTGGAACGGGAACTCCCCCCGGTGGCCCGTTATCTCGGCCCCAGTGCTTGGATGGACGCGATTCAACGCGGACAAACGCAGCCTGAGGGAACATCTGTATAAATCAGCGGTTTCCCGCGGCAAAAAGCCTGAGAAACCGCCATAATGGAGTTTTACTATGAACGATACAATTCATGTATGTTTTCCCAGCGGATTTTCACTGGACTGCCCGCAGGGAACGCCGGTGGAAAGCCTGATAGAACACTTCGGCCCGGAGGGGAACACGCTGGCGGCGGTAAAGATCAACAACGAGATTCTCCCGCTGTCAACCCGGCTTGAAACAAACGCGGTTCTGGAACCAACGCCGCTCCAGACGCCCGAAGGAACGATGATTTACCGGCGGTCCCTGGCGTTTATCCTCGCGGCGGCGGCCAGGGAGCTCTTTCCGGAACGGAGCCTTTACGTGGGGCATTCCCTGGGGAACAGCTATTACTATACCTTTGCGGACGAGCGCAGACCTCTGGACGAGGAGCTTTCCGCCCTCAAGGAACGGATGCGGAAGCTGGTTGAGGAGGATCATCCTATACAATCCACTTTTCTGGCCTACGCGGAAGCGGTGGAACATTTTGAAAAAAACAGGCAGACCGACACGTGGCTCCTCCTCAATTACCGCACCGAATCCAATGTACAGGTGAATATCTGCAAAGATTTTGTGGACTTCTATGTGGAACCGCTGGTCCCCCGGAGCGGACTTCTTTCGGCCTTTGATCTTATGCCCTATAACGACGGCTTTCTCCTCCGCTTCCCCGGCGTGGGCAGGGGGATGATCCTGGACCCCTTTGAGGACAGCCCCAATATCTTTGCGGCGTATAACGAATACAAGAAGTGGGGCCGCATTGTGGGGGTTCATGCGGCGGGCCACCTTAACCGTAAGGCGGTGGACCGGACTATACGGGATTATATCCGCACGGCGGAGGCTTTTCAGGCGAAAAAACTGGCGGAAACCGCGGATCGCATCTATGAAAGGCGGGATACGGTGAAGGTGATCCTTATCGCCGGGCCTTCCAGTTCGGGAAAGACCACCAGCGCGAAGCGTCTTGCCATACAACTTACGGTGATGGGCATAGAGCCTGTCGCCGTCAGCCTGGATGATTACTATAAAGGCGCCGAAAAGACCCCCCGGGATGAAAACGGAAAGCCCGATTTCGAGTGTCTTGAGGCGCTGGATGTACCGTTGTTGAACGAGCATCTGCTTTCCCTTCTGAATGGGAAAGAGGTAACGCTGCCGGACTACGACTTCAAGATGGGCCGCCGCAAGGAAACCGGGGGCAAACGGGTACGCATGGGGCGGCGCACTATGCTCATCCTGGAGGGCATCCACGGCTTGAATGATGAGTTAACCCCTCTGGTTGACCGGGCCGCTAAATTCAAGCTCTACGTCTCCGCTTTGACCCAGCTTAACCTGGATGATCACAACCGTATTCCCACCAGCGACAACCGGCTTCTGAGACGCATAGTTCGGGACCACCAGTTCCGGAGTATGAACGCTGCGGGAACCATCGCCATGTGGCCCGCTGTTCAGCAGGGGGAGCGGAAACATATCTTCCCCTTCCAGAGCAGCGCCGACGCGGCTTTCAATTCCGCGCTCGACTATGAACTGGCGGTCTTAAAATTCTACGCCGATCCCCTGCTCCGCCTCGTCAAGCCGACTCAGCATGAACATGCCGAAGCGGTGCGGCTTTTGGCCTTTTTGCATAACTTCGCGCCTATACCGCCTCAGTATGTGCCGGGCCAGAGTATTCTCAGGGAGTTTATTGGAGAGAGTGAATTTAAGTATTGATGACAGCGGCGCTTGTTCAAGGGGCGTTTATTCTGGACGGCCTTTGTTCAAGCGGCGCAGCGGCGCGTGATTTCTCTTGTCTTCTGGTTCTGTTTGATATATACTAATATAAATTGAGATATACTTCAAAGGAAGGAGGTGAAAATCCTCCGCTATCCCGTAACTGTAACCGGGTATGAGCACACGCTGTTCAACCGGTTCCGCCGTGTCCCGCGCCGTTACAAACGAGGCGAGGGACGGCCACTGGCCGCGAGGCTGGGAAGGCCGGCGGAAACGCACCCCTGGAAGCCAGGAAACTTTGGTATGTTCGTATTATTTTTCAGGGAGCCCGCGGGTTCCCCGGCTTCGAGGACTGAGCCGGAGAAAAACTACCGATTTAATCCTGTTCCGGTATTTTTTTCTTTAATGGGGGCCCCGCGTTGATACCGCGTTCCCGCCTCCGGGCTTCTTTCTTCGGAAAGGAGTAACGTTATGTTTACACGTGATTTTTTTAAGCGGACAGCCCCCTGGTTCAGGACGGGTCTGGCAGCGGCCCTTGCCCTGGTTATGGCGGCGTTGGTATTTACCGGCTGTCCTATGGGGACGAATGATGATGATGACGGGGAAACCTGGTCATCGATACCGGCCCTGCCGAATGGCTGGTATAAGGGCGCAGCCCTGCCGCCCTATGATGACGGTTACGGCATCGAAGGGAATGTCCTTACCTACTATAATAACGGCGATAAGGATGTTGCTTTCGCGGGCACGGTGGAATCATACGCCAACAACGTCGCCGTCATCAAAATTACCGGCGGCGGTTCCTGGAATAAACCGGTAGGAAAATACTACGGCGTGTACATCGGCGGCGTAACCGGTTTTTCTTTTACCGGATCCAGCGCCTATAAAGATGGCGGCAATAACGACGGCCTGGATTCGCTGGAGGCGGCTGTCGCGGAATATACCGCCGGCAGCGGCTATTTCGCGTATCAGGCGGGTTATGGCCGCTACATGGAGGCAGCCGCCATAACCGGAACCACTTCCGGTCTTGAAGTGCGATGGACGGCGGTTTCCGGGGCTGCGGGATACGACGTGTATTATACCGGCGGCTCCACGCCGCCCACATCCACCACAACCGCGATTACAACGGGCGTAACCATAACCAATACTACCGCCACGATTACCGGCATTACCGATCTTACGCCGCACAATGTCTGGGTTCGGGCCAAAGACGCCGCCCACACCGGCGCGTGGGTGTACCAGGGCAGCGGAACGCCTGATCTGGCGGTACCCGCAAATTTAGCCGGATACTTCCAGAGCCTCCCCTTTTCCCCAGATTATGCCTTTTACGACGACGGCCTTGTGGTAGACGCTTCGGCAAAAACATTTTATTACTACAGCGACAGCACGTTTAACAACAAATGGGGCGGCCCCATCGTCAAGATCGTTCCCGATGGCGACGCCTTTATCATGATCGTTAAAATAGCTCAAGTAACTGGCGCGTGGTATTCTCCGCCGGAGACCGGGAAATATTTTGCCGCAGCCTACAAAAACCTGACCGAATCTGCGGTCAACTCCAATACGGCGTATAAAGCAACCGGAAACAACTCCGGAACTGCTACCATTACAGAGGCCGTAAGCGAATACACCATAGCAAACGGTTATTTCGATTATCTTGATACTACGCAGTATTATCCCCACACCGCATCCGCCGAAACGTTGGCTTCAGTGCTGGGAGACTGGCATTGGGAAGACAATGATTATTATATTCAGATCAAAGGCACCAAACTGACTGAATGGCTTGATGACGGGGATGGCATCTACAACGCGGTTGATGATGAATCTATGCTTGGCGAATTGGGCGATATTGTTGATCATACCGACACCAGCCGGGCGGCGGGCGTTTTGTATGTAAGGATAATTGCTTCCGATATGGCTTTTGCCGCGAATAAATACATCGCAGTTGCGTGGAAAGATAAAGCAGCATCAAGCGTTAGTTTCGCAACCGGCACTACCGGCTACGATACCCTTATGGAGGTCAAAGCGGCGCGTAATGATCCGGACAATACCGATCAATTCCCCGCCGCTGGTTTTCACGGCTACATAAAATAACAACCTTCCCGCTTGGACGGGATCGGCATGGGGCGAAAAGCAGGAGATGCAATGAAAACAAACCACACACAAACACGAGGTTTCCGGTTCACTTCCGCCTTCCTCCTTTTTTTCCTGGCGCTTTTTCTGTTCGCTTCCTGCCCCCAGCCCCAGGACGGCGCTGCCGGAACCGGGCCGGAACCGCCCGCCGCGCCCGCCATGCCTCAGATGCGTCCGGGCAACGCCAGGCTTATCCTGAGCTGGCCGGCGGTTCCGGGGGCCGATGCCTATGAGGTGTTCTGGGGCGAATCCGGCGGGGAAGCGGAACCCGGCCCGGAGCGCGCGCCCGGACAAACGGTGAACGATCCGGCAGCGGTCATATCCGGTCTTGTAAACGGGACAAGTTACGCCGTATGGCTCCGGGCGAAAAACAGCGCGGGCCATAGCGGATTCAGTCCGGCGGCAACGGGAACGCCTGCGGCGCGGCTGCCCGCCCCGTCAGTTGTCCGGGGGGACGGGGAACTTGCGATAGGCTGGGCCGCGGAAGACGGCCTTCGGTACGAAGTCTGGTATGGCGAAACCGTTAGTGTTGCGGGCGCGAATAGATGGGATACCGTAAGCCCTTCGGGTGTTACCGCCGGTACGGTCATACAGGGCCTTCGCAACGGCAGCGTCTATTATGTATGGATTAAAACCATGGACGGCGACACCGGCGCTTTTGGGCCGGAAACCGCCGGAACTCCTCACGCGCCGCCGGAACCTCCCGGCGGGGACTTTGTCTATATCCCCGGCGGAACTATAACCGGCAGCGGGGACTACGCACTTAGCGTTACCGTTCCCACGGAACCGCCCGGCTACACCGGCGCGGGGACAACATCGGTCCGGAAGGGCGTATTTGTAGAGGGCCGCACGGTTAGCATTGATTCTTTTGACATGGCAAAATACGAAACCACCCAGGCCCTGTGGTTTGCCGTACGGGACTGGGCGCTGGGACAGGGCTATCATTTCCAAAACGCGAAAATCAGCGCCCCCGGAGAAGCTGGTAAAAGCAAACCCGTTACCGGCATTAGTTGGCGGGACGCCGTAGTCTGGTGCAACGCCTACAGTGAAATGAGGGGACGGGAACCGGTGTACCGGGACGGCGGCGGTGGAGTGCTTCGGGATTCCCGGAACGCCAACGCCGCAGCCTGCGACAACGCGGCGATGGACAAGGCAAAAAACGGCTACCGTCTGCCTACCGAGGCGGAGCGGGAATTCGCCGCCCGTGGCGGAAACCCCGGTCTGCCTGACTGGATGTATACCTATGCGGGAAGCGATAACGCGGATGAAGCCGCCTGGCATCACGGCAACTCGGCCTACCAAGTGAAAGCGGCGGGCGGGAAAAAACCGAACCGCCTGGGCGTTTACGACCTTTCCGGCAACGCCCAGGAATGGGGCTGGGACTGGATGAACTATGCGGAGGACGTAAGGCCCGAAACTCCCGTTGACGGCGCGGCCTACAGCGCGGCTTCCCCTCTTGCCAACCAAAAGCCCTTTAACGGCGGCGGGGCGGGGTCCAACGCAACTATGTCCTGCGTAACCTACCGCTGGGGCTTTACCCCGAATTACACGGACAATTACGTCGGCTTCCGGGTGGTCTATACGCCATGAACAGGAAATTCCCGGCGGCCGAGCCGCTTTTTCACGCCGCCGCCGCCGTTTTCGCGGCGGCCCTGCTGCTCTCCTCCTGCGAACTCTACGGCACAGTAGGCGGGGACGTCGCCAATATAGCAGGTGCGCTGCCCCAACTGCTTCAGGGGGAGTGGGCGTACATTCCGCCGGGATCGGAAATTGCCTCAGAAACATATACCATCACGGCGGAAACCATAGAATACGGCGGTAACAGCGGCGGGGACGATATAGGAACCGGTTTTACGGGGACTATCCGGTTTGTGTCCAACTACAGTTCCGGTTCGGGGGTCATCATCATTGAGTATACCGAAAAGCCCGCGTATGACAAATACAACGGCCTTGATTTTTTTGGGATATATTACCGGAACCTCGAAGCCGGGTCAGTACAGTTAGCCAACGCCACGACGTTTCCCGATTACAGCGCCCCCGATACCGCGACGCTGGATGAAGCGGTGGCAAAGTTTACCCGTATGGAAATGGGCCGCTATGTCGATTGGAGTGTGGTAAACCCCCAGCGGAGGATACGGTAATGAGATATTCCGCCTTCACCCTGATTTTTTCCGTCCTGTTTTTCCCGTTCCTCGTTTCCCTTGACGCCCAGGATAGGGGAAGAGACGGGAACGCTCCGGTTGAGGATACGG
>JAIRSS010000013.1 GCA_031255315.1 Spirochaetaceae bacterium | reverse complement strand
ATCACCGGCGAGCGGTCGGAACCCGCCGCGTGAAGCAGGGCCTCGTCCGCGGCCGTGGTAAGCGCCTCCAACTCCGTAATATCCGCAGCGGGCACGCCCCAGGCCGTTCCCTTGTCCGGGAGGACTCCGCGCCATGTTTTTGCCATGATAATCTGATCGGCCCGTTTGCCGGGGAACCATCCGCCTGATTTTGCCATAAACAACTCCTGTATACGCCGCGTTGAGCGGCGGTTTGTCCGGGCATGAGCGCGATGCGTTCATGGAAATCCCGTGATATGCCTTTTTGCCCCCGGAAACGCCGTATTCCCGGTCGTGAACGTTTCGTTTTCCCGCGTGAACGCTCCATTTTTTCGTGTGAATGACTCATTTTCCCGCGTGAATGTTCTGTTTTCATTTGTGAATGATTCATTTTCTGTCGTGAATGATTCGTTTTTCCGCGTGGATGACTCGTTTTCTTTTGTGAATGATTCATTTCTCCGCGTGAACAGCCCGTTTTCCCTGTGAATGGAGGGACCTGCCCCGAAAACCGCGTGAATCTGCCTGAGTACACTATATATTGTGGTGGTTAGTACAAAGATACCGCTATGTGGGGAGTAATCAACAATGAACAGGGAATACTGAATGATGGTTTGTTGTCCGCTCTGCGGTATGCGCGTGTTTGGATGCTGCCTGCCGGAGGGCGCGGCGGGCCGGGGGTTGCCCCGTATCGGGAGCGCGGAGGCAGCCGCGGTGATTGATACGGATGACGCGCGTGTCATAGCGGCTTTCCTGCTCCCCCTTTGCTTGTGATTCCGGCCCTTGCCGACACAAGAGTTATGGTAGCATACTTTCGGTGAAAGTAGAATTATGCAACACTCCGGCTCCTGGGCCGCTGCGGGCTTTCCCCTGTCTTTTTTAGGGACCAGGGCCGAATAGTCAACGGGATTCATGGCCGCGGTATCCGGTTTTTTTACCGCGGGGGTTTTCTTCTCCGCCTCCCGCACTGACAAAAACCGTATATTCGTATACAGTAAAAATATAATGGTAAAGAACGTATTCTTTGCGGCGCTCCGTTCAGCGGCGCTGCCGGCCGTCTGCCTGCTGCTGGCGGCCGCCTGCTCCCGGACGGAGCCCAAAATCGCCTACGGGACCATGCAGTTGGTCTATTACCAGAGCGCCGGCAAACCGGAGGAACGGTTTTCCTTCTTTATTCTGCCGGAAGACGATGACGGGTTTGAGGATATAGCCGAAGTCCACCTTTACCACGACCGGGAAGGGCTTGCCTGGAAGCTGACCGCCGATGACTGGGTTTCCTACGAGGCGAATGGGAAAACCTGGGCCGGATCCCATAATATCGCCATGCTGGACGGCGAACCCCTGCCCCGGGGACGGTTCCGGGCGGTCCTGGTGGATAAGGGGGGCGAACAATCCGAGCGGATTTTTGCCTTTGACGCGCCGGAAGATCCCCGGTATCCGTTTCCTTTTTTAACGATAGAAAACGGACGATACCTGGTGGAATCGGGGTATCCCGAACACTCGTTCATCTGTTACAACAACCAGGGGGAATATGTGAGTACCATGGCTCTGTCTATTCTGGACGGCCCGCTTCAGGAATTACAGCTGCCTTCGGAGGTTAAAGCGGTTGCTCTGTGGGCCGAAGACCCTGAATACATGGTCTCGGCGCTTACCAACATCGTTTCCCTGCCTTGACGCCATGAACCGGACCGTTAAAACATACGTCCTCCGGGCGGGACGCATGAGCGCCGCCCAAAAACGTTCCTATGATACCCTGCTCCCCCGTTTCGGCGTCCCGTTCCCGGATGTTCCCGCGTTGCTGGACTTTCCGGCGGTCTTTGGGAACGGCCGGCCCGTTACGGTGGAAATCGGCTTCGGTATGGGCGCCGCCACGGTGGAAATAGCCGCCGCAAACCCGGACAAAAACTACCTGGGCGTGGAAGTATACCGGCCCGGCATTGGGCGGCTGCTCTGGGAAATCGAAACGCGGGGCCTCCAAAACATCAGGATCATCGAATATGACGCGGTGGAAGTCATGGAAAAACTCATACCGGACGGTTCCCTTGCGGCGCTTCATATCTTCTTTCCCGATCCCTGGCCCAAGAAGCGGCACCACAAGCGGCGGCTCATTACCCGGCCTTTTACGGACCTTCTGGCGCGGAAGCTGGCCGCCGGGGGCTGCCTCTACATGGTTACCGACTGGGCCGATTATGCGGAGTGGGCCCTGGGGGAACTGGCCGTCACGCCGGGACTGAAAAACATCAGCCGCGGTTTTGCTCCCCCCCAGCCCTGGCGTCCTAAGACCGAGTTTGAGCGGAAAGGAATCGCCCAAAATCACGAGGTTTGGGAACTCTACTTTGAGAAAAATCGTGAGGAACAGCATGGATCAGAAGAAAGCGGCGCCGCGCCGGTCTAAAGCCGAAGCAGAGCGAATCGCTGCCCTGGAACAGCGTATCACGGCGTATCAGGATTCGTATTACAACGGGGAGGCGGAAATTTCCGACCGTGAATTCGACAGCCTCTGGGACGAACTCAAGGAACTGGCCCCTTCCAGTCCGGTCCTTGAACGGATAGGCGCGGACGGCTTAGACGGTTTTCCCAAAGCCAGGCATCTTATCCCTATGGGGAGCCAGGAGAAGGCCGCCAATCCCGAAGAATTCCGTTCCTGGGCCGCCAAGATACCCCCGCCCTATGTGGTGCAATACAAACTGGACGGCGCAAGCCTGGAACTGCAATACGAAAACGGCGCGCTGAAAAGGGCCGTTACCCGTGGGGACGGGATCATTGGAGACGACATTACCCGAAACGCCCGGCGCATGGCCGGGGTGGTCCCGGAACTGAATATTCCCTTTTCAGGCGGCGTACGGGGGGAAGTGGTGATGACCCGCGA
>JAIRSS010000011.1 GCA_031255315.1 Spirochaetaceae bacterium | reverse complement strand
TTTATAGGCGAGACGGAAATGTACATCTATGAATTATACCTTTCACTCCTGTCCAACAAACAGAACGGCAAAGTAAGTTATTCCCACATCGTAAAGAAATGCATTGACTTTATTCAGGGCAATTATGAGCACAACATCGGCTTATCCGAGGCGGCAAATTACATCGGGGTAAGCCACAGTTACCTTTCCTTTATTTTCAAGCAGGAAACCGGCGTTAATTTCAACGCGGCCCTTGCGCAGCACCGGATTGAGAAGGCAAAAAATTTGCTCGCCGCAACCACACTGAAGATATATCAAGTCGCGGAGCAGGTAGGCTTTTCAAACCCCTACTATTTCAGCAGGGTATTCAGGGAAATATCCGGTTACACCTGCAAAGAATACCGCGACAGAGGCGGAGAATAGATTGCCTGTAAAACGGGGGCCTGCTCCGTTGCGGCACGGGGCTTTTTACCGCCGGGAGCAGGCGAGAAAACACCGGAATTGAGGGCCGCATCTGGTTTTCTACATCCCGAACCGAATATTCCCCAGTGAGGATCTGGACCGTATACATTCGCGGTAATACCTAACGTGAGTTCGATGGGAAGAAAGCTCATGTTCAATATCGTCATACGGGCGAAGCAATCCAGTGAAATGGATGCTCGTCCGGATTGCCCGCCGCCCGGCCCGCTGACGCGGGTTGCATTGGGGCATGACGTAACGCTATAGGCATGATCCTTCGCGGTTTCCAGACCAGATGACACGTACGCTTTGTTCCCGTCAAACTCACGTTAAACAGTCGCGTACAGTTTGACGGCAGCGCCCGCCCGGATTCCAGACCTGAAGTTCATCCCACTATCGTGCCGGGGAAGCCGGCCTGATCGCCGGGTCATGCGGAGTGTTCCGGGAGAATTCGTAGGCCCGCTTCGCCGCATCAGGAGGCATGGTAGCAAACGCGCAGTAATCCTTCATTTCAATGGAATCCACCAGCCTGCCCGGTACTCCCCCCGCCCGCATGAGGAGACCCGCTACATCCCTGGCGGTAGCCCCGTGCCTCCGGCCCAGGCCTACATAAACCCGGGCAAACCGATCCTCTCCGTCCCGGCCTTCTCCGGCGAAAACATCACCCCGGTGAAACCGCCCGTAACCCTTCGAATGGCTCCCGGCGGGCTTCCCTCTGCCGCCGGTATCGAACCGGTCCACGCCGCGCCGTCCCCTCCGGCGGCCGTCCCCGGATTCCCAGGCTCTGGGCTCCGGAAATTCTGTTACCGGCCCGTACCGTCCGCTGTCCAGAAACTCCCCGTAAGCCGCGGTTACCAGGGCTTCCACCGCCCCTTCGGCCCCGATCCGTTCAATCAGCTTCCGGCTTAATCTGGAGAGATGGACTTCGGGAAACGCCGCCGCGCCTGGCGTAAGTTCATCAGCGGCGCGGTCTGCCGACGGGACGGTTTCTTCGGCGGGGTCCTGCGTCCCGGCTGTGGGGGTTTCAGAGTGCGTACCATCTTCCACACTTTGTTCGGGAAACGCCGTAAGTACCGCCGCCAGGATGCGGCGCTCCCGGGCTTTGATTACCGACTTTACCGGGGGTACGCGCATCCATTCTATACGGCTCCCCAAGACCCGCTCCATGCTCCGGGAAAAGTGGCCGACGCGCCCCTGTTCGGCGGGCAGAACAAGGCTTATGGCCTTACCCCGGCGGCCCGCTCTTCCGGTTCGGCCTATCCGGTGAACATACGATTCCCGGTCGTTGGGGAAGTCCCAGTTTATTACATGGGTCAGCCGTTCTATATCAATGCCTCTGGCCGCCACGTCGGTGGCCACCAAAATCGCCGCGTCGCCGCCCGAAGCGGCCCGGTACGCCCGGAACCGCTGTAAGGTCCGTTCCCGTTCTTCCTGAGACCGGTCCCCATGGATGACTTCCGCAGCGTAACCCGCATCCAGAAGACGCCGGGCCAGTTCGTCAGCGCCGACCTTAGTAGCACAGAACACCAACCCGTAAAATTCCTCCGCCCCGTCTATAAGACGCCTGAGCGCTTCAAGCCGGTCCTCCCGGCGCAGCACCAGGTAGAATTGATCCACCGCCGGCTTTTCATCAACCGTAACGCTGTCCTCAAGAATCTCGGCGTCGCCGATGTACTCCCGCACCACCCGGAGTATGGCCTCAGGCATGGTGGCCGAAAACAAGGCTACCCGGCGGTCACTCTTAACCGCCGAGAGGATCATCTCCACATCCTCAAGGAAGCCCATATCCAGCATTTCATCCGCTTCGTCCAGGATGAACCAATCCACCACCGAAAGGTCCAGAACCTTCCGCTCCATCAGGTCCATTACCCTGCCGGGAGTCCCCACTACAATTTCCGCGCCGCGTTTGAGTTCGAGGATCTGGTTTCTGATAGAAGCGCCGCCGTAGACCGCCGTGATCCTGGGGGCCGCCTTCCCTCCGCCGGTCTCGTCCCGGGGAATAAAAGAAGCGATCTCCAGAGAGACCTGAAGGGCCAATTCTCTGGTAGGGGTCAGAATCAGCGCATGGGGAGCGTGGCTAGGCGCAATGCCGCCGCGAATGAAGCGCTCTATGAGGGGTATCCCGAAGGCGGCGGTCTTTCCCGTACCGGTCCTGGCCTTTACGATAAGGTGGCCCTCTCCGGCGAGGAGCCGGGGCAGAGCAATGGCCTGAACTGACGTAGGGCTGGTAAAACCCTTCCGGGTCAGCGCGTCTAAAATTCCTGGAGACAAATCAAAAGAAGCAAAAGGATGGGGTGTATCAATATCAATCATATAATATGAAGAAAACGATACGATATGCGGAGTATCCCTGTCAAGAGTACGCAGTGCCTCATTGAAAAAGCAACCCAAATTAAGATAGACTATCCGGCAGCTACACCTATCGGAGGTCAAAATGGGGTTAGCCATAAAAGAAAAAAAGCGGTTGCCAGGCAGGTCCGTTCCCGCTGCCAGAAAGCAGGACGGAAAGAAAAATCAGCTGTCCTGGACGAATTCATCAGCATTACCGGGTACAAAAACCGGAAGTACGCATTGCGCCTTCTCAACGAACCGGCGCAGACGCAAGCCCTCCTCTTCGTGAAAGGCGGGTCGGTCAAACTCAAACCCGCCAACCGGAAGGGCAAAAAAATCTATGCCGACAATGTCATCGCCGCCCTCCGCCTCGTCTGGGCATTCTTCTGGTATAAGCGCGGGAAGCTGCCGGCTTCCCTCATGCGCCGGTAGATGGATTATATCGCCCTGTGGCCGGCCTTCGGTATCACCCCCGCCGTCAGGAAAAAGCTGATGAGGATAAGCCCGGCTGCTATCGACCGCATACTCAGGAAAGACAAGGCCGCTCTCGCCCTCAAGGGCAAATCCCTCACCAAATCCGTGGGACTCCTCAAACACCGTATCCCTAATATCCTTACACTGACCGCTGCCGATGCCGCCTCGGGCTGGATTTGCCTCTACTCCCTCCTCGACAAGGCCCACCGCTGGACCTTCGCAGCCCTCAAGGATGTCTATGCGGGCCTCCCCTTCCCCCTGCGGGAGTTCCACAGCGATAACAGCAGCGAGTTTATCAACCAAGTCGTCACCGCCTGGCTCCGTAACCCCGCCTGCCCCACCCCTTTCACCCGCTCCGGGACCACAAGAAAAATGACAACTGCTTGCGGACCTCTGGTCCGAGTCGAACAGAAAAACGGCGCCGTTGTAAGGGAGTATATCGGCTATGACCGCCTTGAGGGGAATGACCTCCAGGCCCGCCTCACCGCCGTTTACCGCCGCCTGGCCCCCCCTCCTTAACTTTTTCATACCCACGATGAAGCTTGAAAGCAAGGTGAAGGCCGGCTCCAAAGAGGTCGAAAAATACGACGAGCCCCGTAGCCCGTACCAGCGCATCATGGAATCGGAGGCGCTGCCGCCTGAGGTGAAGGCGGAACTGACCCGGCTCCACGGGCTTTACAATCTGGTTCAGTTACAACACAATGTGAACAAAGTCGTCCTCGCGTTGCGGGAGGCCGTCGCCGCGCAGTCCTCTTCTTTGGGAAGGGAACCGGCGGCTTAAAGTTACTTTTTTCTCAATGAGGCATCCAGCCCTTCGGTTGCTTTTTGAAATGAGGCATTTCGGAGCGCAGTAAGACATCGAAAAGGCAATCGAAACAAGGAGATTGAGACACTATGAAGAGGCAACCCAAATCAACATACTTCCGGTAAGAACCGGAGGTCAAAATAGGGTTATCTATGAACGAACGAAAAACCATAACACCCCCCGGAATACACGCCCACCGTTCCATCTGTATATGACGTTTTGGCCGCCCGGATAAGGAAATGCGCAGCATTTGCAGGGCGGACAAACTGTGGCGGAGGTTTTGCGTGGGAGTGAGCGTAGCGAATGACCTAGCAAAACCGTAAGCCGAGCCGCAAAAGGCGGCGAAGCGTAAACAGTCCTGTTATGTGCCGTTTGCCCGTGCGCTATTATTTTTCTTCAACTTCAGTTATAAAGTCAACAACCACCACCAAAGGTGGTGGCTTGAATGGCGGCCCCTAAAAGGGGCCTTGAAACCTTCTGGTTTCTCCTGCTTTCCACTTTTTCACTCAACAAGTTTATGGTTGCT
>JAIRSS010000201.1 GCA_031255315.1 Spirochaetaceae bacterium | reverse complement strand
GGGTCTCCCACCAAGGTAGTCAAAATCAATACCCCCAAGGTTACCCGTGGCGGCAAAACCGTCCATGTCGAGGACGCCCTATCCCTTGCCGCCGCCGTGGATGAGCTGATAGGGACGCTCGAAACTAAAGGAGTCCTTCCATGAGTATAAATACTGCTGAAAGCCGGGGCGTATGGACCATGGCGGAACAATTTGAAGGGAAACTCAAGGGGGTTTCCTTTGAGTTGCTCGCCCGCGGGCGGGCATTGGCGGACAAGCTGGGAACCCAGCTGGTTTCGGTGCTTATCGGCAATGGGGTTTCGGATGAAGACCTTGCATCCCTTATCAAACAGGGAGCGGACGCGGTGTACACGGTTCAGGACCCCCGTCTCAAATACTTTGTCTGCGAATCCTATGAAGCGGTGCTGGAACATCTGATCAAAGAGTATAAGCCCGCCATCCTGCTGGCTGCGGCGACCTCCACCGGAAGAACCCTAATGCCGTATACCGCGATCAAACAGCATACCGGACTTACCGCGGACTGCACGGAACTGGATATTGAGGCGGAGACCGGCAACCTGTTGCAAACGCGGCCTGCCATCGGGGGCAATATCATGGCGACCATTAAAACCCCCCAGACACGGCCACAGATGGCCACGGTGCGTCCCAAGTCTTCCCGGCCTTTGCCGGTTGACGCGGGGAGGACAGGGGAAATCAAACACATTCCCGTGCCGCCCCTGCCCGCTCCTAAAACCGAAATACTGGGCTATCGCCGGGACGAATCCGGCACGTTGGGCCTTGAAGAAGCGGATTTGGTAGTCGCCGGAGGCCGCGGCCTTAAAAAAGGCGAAAACTTTACGCTGATTCGGGACTTGGCCCAAAGTCTGGGCGCGGCGGTGGGAGCGAGCCGGGACGCGGTAGACCGCGGCTGGGTATCCTATCCCCATCAGGTGGGTTTGAGCGGCAAAACCATCTCTCCCAAGGTGTACATCGGCATCGGCATCTCCGGGGCCATTCAGCATCTGGCCGGGATTAAAACCAGCGAAACCATTATAGCCATCAACTCCGACCCGGACGCGACACTGCACAAGATTGCGGACTTGGGGATTGTGGGGGACGCCTTTCAGGTGATTCCTGAGATACAGAAGCGGCTCGAAGCGCGAAGGGGGAAGAACAATGCCAAATAAGTATAATCCTGTAACACCGGAACTGGTTACACAGCTAAAAAATATTGCCGGACAGGGCAGCGTGTTTACCGACGAGGAAAAACTGGAAACCTATTCTCACGATGAAACCGACGCGTCGATATACGGCCATAATCCGGA
Organism: Spirochaetaceae bacterium; assembly: GCA_031255315.1. The sequence goes on along the minus strand of JAIRSS010000201.1, from coordinate 3,006 downwards.
GGTGGTGGTACTGCCTCAGACTGCGGAACAGGTCGCTCAGGTGGTCAAGCTGGCCAACAAGGAAAACGTGCCGATAACCCCGCGTGGCGCGGGCTCGGGGCTTTCCGGCGGGGCCATCCCCGAATTCGGCGGCATCGTGATTTCGCTGGAAAAGATGAACCGCTTGCTGGAACTGGACAAGGCCAACATGGTAGCGGTGGTTGAGGCGGGGATAGTAACCAACGACCTAGCCAACACGGTACAGGCCGAGGGGCTTTTCTTTGCCGGCTACCCGATGAGCCTGCAAACCTGCGTCATCGGCGGAAACATCGCTGAAAACGCCGGAGGCGGCAAGGCCGTCAAATATGGCGTAACAGGCCGGTACATCATCGGACTGGAACTGGTGACTCCCAAAGGGGATATCGTCCAGCTTGGGGGAAAACTCGTCAAGGACGTGTCGGGCTACGACCTTAAATCGCTTGTTATCGGTTCCGAAGGGACTTTGGGTATCGTTACTAAGGCCATCGTCAAACTCATCGGCTATCCCTCCAGCAAGGGGGATCTGCTTGTCCTGTTCAAAACTCCCAAGGAAGCCATCGACCTGGTGCCGGTGATACTGTCCAAGGGCCTGACCCCGACCAGCATCGAGTTCATGGATCAGCTTTCGATAATTACCAGTTGCAAATACTTAAACGAGAGCCTCCCCTATGAAAACTGCGGGGCCATGCTCCTGATCGAATTGGACGGCAACAATGCGGCTCAGATTGAAGCCGACATGATCGAAATCGGCAAGCTATGCGAGGCCAACGGCGCCATCGAAGTCTATGTCGCCGAGGACCGGAACAACATTGAGCGGATATGGAACGTGCGCCGGAATATCGCCGAGGCCTTTAAGGTCTTTAGCCCCACGCAAAGCCTGGAAGACATTGTGGTTCCCTGTTCCAAGATACCCGAAATAATTCCGGAACTGGAACGGCTGGGGAAAAAGTATCAGGTGCAGATTCCCTGTTACGGCCATGCCGGAGACGGGAATCTCCATGCAACGCTGGTCAAAGACCCCGATATGCCTATGGATACATGGAAGCGGAACGAGGACCTGTGCCTCGAAGAGCTGTACCAAATCACCGGGAACTTGGGCGGAAAGATAAGCGGGGAACACGGGATCGGCATAAAGCGCCGGGAGTACCTGAAAAAGCTCATAGATCCGGTGGAACTGGACATGATGCGGTCCATCAAACAGGCCCTGGATCCGAATAACATCATGAACCCGGGTAAAATATTTTTTTAACATTTAGAATTAGCGGCAAACGCTCCCCGCTTGGCGGGGAGCGCGGCGCACTTATGAAAAGGGCTGCGCTAAACCAAGGAGGTTTATATGCCGAAAGTTGCTTTTCCCTACGGGAAAGAAACACTTACCTTAGACATCCCGGAGAACCGGTTCAAGGCCGAACTTGTCTCTAAGATGCATCACTATAAAACGGAGGCTTCCCAGCAGGAACTGGTACAAAAAGCCCTGGAAAATCCCATCGGCACCCCCACGCTACGGGTCATGGCGGAAGGCAAGAAGCGGGTACTTATCATCGCGAGCGATCATACCAGACCGGTGCCAAGCAAGGTGATTATCCCGCCGATGCTTGCGGAAATCCGCGCAGGCAACCCGGACGCGCAGATCAGCATTCTGGTCTCCACCGGCTGCCACCGGGAAACCACCAAAGAGGAGCTTGTAAACAAATTCGGGGCGGACATCGTGAACCGGGAACGCATACTTATCCATGACTGCGATTCGCCTGACGTACTCAATCTGGGGAAACTCCCTTCGGGCGGAGATTTCATCATCAACAAGGTTGCTATGGAGGCGGATCTGCTGGTGGCCGAAGGCTTTATCGAACCGCACTTCTTTGCCGGTTATTCAGGAGGCAGAAAGAGCGTCCTGCCCGGCATCGTGAGCAGGGAGACCGTGCTGTACAACCACAACGCGGAATTTATCGACAGCCCGTACGCGCGGGCAGGCATCGTTGAGGGCAATCCCATTCATATTGATATGCTCTACGCCGCCCGTACCGCACGGCTGGCCTTTATCTGCAACGTGGTCATCAATGCCGAAAAAGAGGTGATTTACGCGGTGGCCGGCGATGTTGACCTGGCCCACCGGACAGGCCGTGAATTCCTTGCGGGTATGTGCCAGGTTGAGGGCGTATCGGCGGACATTGCCATCACCACAAACGGCGGCTATCCGCTGGATCAGAACATTTACCAGGCTGTCAAAGGCATGACCGCGGCGGAAGCTACCGTCAAAAAAGACGGAGTTATCGTCATGCTGGCCAAGTCGAATGACGGCCACGGCGGGGAGGAATTTTACAAAACCTTTGTGGAAGAAAAGAACCTGGCCCGTATGACGGAAACGTTTTTAAAGACCCCGAAAAACAAGACCCGGGTGGATCAATGGGAATCCCAGATTTTAGCCCGCGTTTTGCAGCACGCGAGGGTGATCTATGTGTCCGATGCCCCTGATGAGATGGTTAAAGCGTTCCAGATGATCCCCGCCCATTCCTTGGAAGAGGCGGTGAAAAAGGCGGAAGAACTGCTCAAAAATCCTCAGGCGACGATTACCGCTATCCCTGACGGCATCGCCGTCATGGTAAAAAAGGCTCAAGACTCATTTTAGGAGGAAAATATGTCTATAGGTATTTTTGCCCTTGTTGCGTTGGTTCCCATTTTGGTGGCCCTCGTATTGATGGTCGGGCTGCGCCTGGGGGCGATGAAAGCCATGCCTATCGCGTGGCTTACCTGCTTCATTTTGGCGGTACTGGTATGGAAGCTGCCGGTGCTTTATGTGTTCGCGCTCAGCCTTCAGGGGGTAAGCAGCGCCGTCAGCATACTCATCATCGTGTTCGGCGCGTTACTGATCCTGCATACCTTGCAAGCGTCCGGCGGCATGGAAACCATCCAGTACGGGATGCGGAGCATAAGCAAAGACATGCGGGTACAGGCCATCATCATCGGCTATATGTTCAGCGCGTTCATTGA
>JAIRSS010000117.1 GCA_031255315.1 Spirochaetaceae bacterium | reverse complement strand
CCCGGTTCTGTCAGGGTTCCGGTTATATCCGCGCCGCCAGACGGCGTTCCGGCAGCCCAAGCCCTGTCCTTAGACGAGGCTTTGAGCAGGATCAGTCCTTCCGGACGGGGCGTTGAACTCCGCTGGGATCCCTTCTTCGGAACAGGAGTGTTTACCGTAGCGGGACATACCATCGCCTTTGATACCAGGAATCCAGGGGAACCAGGCTTCATGCTCCTGGATTTTCGGGAAATCCTCCCGGCTCCCTCTCCTTTTGTCAGCAACGGACTCCTTTGGTTCCCTGAATCCTTTATCGTTGTCCTAAAACGAGCGCTGGACGCCGTCATTGAAGATGACCGTTCCGGGTTCAGGATAGCCGCAATCATTGTAGACCCGGGGCATGGGGGTAAAGATGCGGGAGCCACAGGAAACCATGAGATCAACGGAAAACCTCTCCGGGTAGTAGAAAAGGATATTACCTTGGCGGCCTCAAAGCTCCTCCACTCACGGCTTTCCGCTGCGTACCCGGACAAGCGGGTCCTCCTTACCCGTGAAGGGGATACGTATCCTACCCTGGAAGAGCGGGTCGCCATTGCCAATTCTACGCCCCTTAAAGAGAACGAAGCCATCGTCTTTGTTTCCATTCACGCGAATGCTTCTTTTAACAAAACCGCCCGGGGATTCGAGGTATGGTACCTCAGTCCGGATTACCGCAGAACCGTCATAGATCGGGAGAAATATACTGATTCCACTTCCGCGGAAGTCCTTCCCATCCTTAACGCCATGATGGAGGAAGAATTCACCACCGAAAGCATCATGATGGCCCAAGCCCTGGTCCGCAGAGTGGACGAAGACTTGGGGCGCCGTATTCCTTCCCGGGGGATCAAGGCGGAGGAGTGGTTTGTGGTGAGAAACGCCCGTATGCCCTCGGTTCTCGTGGAACTGGGGTTTGTCTCCAATATAGAAGACGCCCTTCTCCTGACGGACGAGGTCTTCTTGCGGAGCCTTGCGGACTCGTTATATAAAGGAATTGCGGATTTTGTAGCCGTCTTTGAGGGGACCAGAGGGTTTACGGTAATCCGATGAGCGAATAACAAGATCGGACGCTTTTTCGGGGTCTCATAGGAGTTTGTTGCGCTTCGCGCATAAAAAAGGGGGTGAAATGGAGCGGGTGATTGAGCGGCGGGAGACGTGGAGGCGGTATGCGGCAGAGGGATAGCGGGTTTACGCGGGGAGATTATACGGAGCGATGAGAACAAAACGGCGGTTGGTGGTATCCAGACTGCCTGGTGGCGCGGAACACGCCGCAGGGGATAGAGCGGCGCCGCGTGCCGGCAGCGAGACGAAAAGCGGCGTCATACGGAGGGGGCGTTGCCGCCGGTTCATGTGCCTGTTCTTATTGACGATTCCGGTGGTGTTTGACTATTGTTCCGATGCGTTTGTTAAGCGGACTTTTGTGTTTTACGATAGAGACACCGGCAAAGCCGTGGCAGAGAAGCGCTTACTGCCTTCTATAGATTCCCAGGAGCTTGCTGTTCGACAATATGTTGAAGAAGCCCTGTTGGGGCCGGTTTCACCCGAAGCCGAGCCCCTGTTTCTCCGGGAGACCGTTCTGCGGTCCTTGATTTACCAGGATGGAATCGTCTATGTCGATCTTTCTCTGTCCGCCGCCATACCGTATTCAGCCGGCGCGGACGCTTTCAGAAGTTTATACGTCCTTTATACCGGTATTCGGCGGAATTTCAGGTTTGTGCGGGATGTACACGTGTTTATAGAAGGCGAAGAAGCGTATTATGAACGTTTCCGCGGCCTTTCCTTCTTCTCCGGCGGGGATCGGCTGTTCGGGCAGCCGCAGCCTCCAAAAAAATTTGAATATCCCATCAAAATGTTGTAAATATGCGGAAAAGGCGTTGACAAAGGTATTGAATTTCGTATATTTTTATTGTATCAAGATTTTTAATCTAACGTGAATATTGAAAGGAGCTGTGAATGAAACGGATCTTTGTTCTTATCGCCGTCACGTTGTTAGTTCTGGGATCGTCGGTTGCGGAAGAGGCAATTCTTATTGATTTTTCCAAGTTAACCGCCGATATTATTCCTGATCAGGACGACAACCCCACTCAAAACCGTGCAACTGTTATGGATTTTTCCCAGGTTGCCGGCGGCAGTTTTACCGCTGAACAGAAGGCGGTAATGAAAACTTCTCTTGCGATTAACAACTGGGAAGTGAAACTCGCGTCTTCCTCCCGAAGTATTGGGAATCAGGTTCGGAGTTATACCCTGGAAGCTCCCTCTAACCAGTGGGGGACCGTAATGGGCGTCCGGGTTCATTTCCCCGTAGAGCCCTGGAATTCCTGGGCCACCATTAAACCGCCTTTTGAAATTCCGGCCTTTGAGCCTGCGGCGGAAGTAGATGACGAGGGTACGGTTAACGCTTCCGAGGAGTCTGATGGTATCACCGGCCCAAGTCGTTTTGAAGACGGGTTTGGAGTTGTAAAGAATGTTGGAACCATCAAATCTGTAGCGGCGAATGTGTATGGACTTAATTTCCCGTATAAACTGTATGCCATTCTTATTGATAATCAGGGCGGTGAAACCCTTGTGGATTTAGGTACGGTTAATCATGACGGCTGGGCTGAACATACATGGCAGAATCCCGCCTATATTACTGAAGTCCGCAACCGGGAATTACGCCTGTATCCGCTGTATCCCTTCTCAACTCCCTTTGTGAAATTTGGCGGTTTCCAGATTCAGCGTGATAAAGACCAAGTGGGCGGTGATTTTATCGTCTATTTCAAAGATGTTAAAGTCATCTACGATCAGGCGGTGCTTGATACCGAGCGGGATATTGACGACGAATCCTTGTGGAATATCATCAAGGAACGGGAGACCGAAAAGAAGACCTTTGAAATGGACCGGTTTGGTAATTATCAGGTGCTTAGGTACATTGATCTTCAGAAAAAAGCAACTGAAAATCAATTTACTCCTACCGAAGCGGATGGTGAGAATGCGGATGGCGGTAACTGATTGAGGAAGTCTGACCTCCCATTTTAATCATTTGATTATTGGTGTGATTAAGAAGCTGTCTGAAAACCGGTTGTTGAGTTTTCAGACAGCTTTTTTTATCTCCGGAGATAAGGAAATTGATAAGAGCAAACAAGCCTGTTCCCAGCCGGAAAAAAATCTGGGAAAATTACAACCAGCGCGTCGAAGCTGTGTCCTGGGCAACCAAAAGCATGGAAGTCCTCATAGAGAATACGCTTCGGGAGCTTCCTTCGACTCCAACGGTGAAGAGCCGGGTTAAAGATTTTTCGAGTTATTATAAGAAGTATCTTCGTATTCTTAGACAGAACGGCGGGGATGAAACATCGGTGGTCATCACTGATTTAATCGGTATACGGATCATCTGCCCCTTTATTGAGGATATTGCCGGGGTACAGGAAGCTCTACAAAAAAAATTTGAAATTCTGGAAATAGATCATAAGGGTTCGGATCATACCTTCAGAGAATTCGGCTATCAATCAACTCATCTGCTTATTCGTATACCCAAAGATCTCATAGATGAACAGTCCGCCCTTGATTTCGATAGAGCGGAAATTCAAATCAGGACCATACTTCAGGATGCCTGGGCCGAAGTAGAACATGAACTGGTCTATAAGTCGGAATTTACTCCATTTGACGCTCCCATAAAGCATAAACTCGCGGCGGTCAACGCTACGTTAAGTCTGGCGGATATTATTTTTCAGGAAATCCGTAATCATCAGCGTCAGGTGAACGGTCAGACAGGAGAACGCCGTGAGTCGTTTTTTAAAAAAATTGAAAACGCCATTGATTCCTTCTTCGTTGAGGAGTCCCGGACCGGGGACCTTTTGTCCGGCGCTTCCCCGTTTCCCAAAGCTGTCGTAAATAGTTCCATGGATGACATGCTTCTTAACGCGCTCTACGCTCATAATAAAAACCAATTCTCTGAGGCTGTCAACTACTACAGTCGTATTTTGGCAATGAACCCTGATAAGGCCGTTAGTTCCCTGGTTTACAAACATCGAGGCATGGCGAACTTTGCTAAATCCCTCTATCAGGATGCCATCGCGGATTTCACCCGCTCCCTGGAACTGGATCCTTCCTCCTACAAAGCCGCCTATTACCGGGGTATTGTCAAAAGCGTCCTGTTGCAATACCCCGAAGCCGCGGAGGATTTTACCCATTCCCTGGAAGTTAATCCGTACCAGCCGTTTGTTCTCTACCGCCGGGGGCAGGCTTACTACCATCTGGAAGATTATCCCCTTGCCCTGGCCGACTGTGAAGCCGCCTTGTCCCTGGAGCCTGGCAACGAATCTTTCGAAAAGTTCCGCCAGTTGGTACTGAAAAAACTCCGAATGTAGTAGGTTGCTTAGACTAAATGCCAAAAATACATGACAACAAGGTCCGCAGATTTACGCGGATTTTCACAGATTATGGACACGTTTGATACGAAAAATCCGGGTTAATCCGATTAAGCTGCGGCCGTATTCCCGCCGTTCAGCCTTTACAAACTCCCGGCCTCTTATGAACCGCCGGCTTCGGGCAGTGCGGGGTTACACCCCACGCGCCGCGCAAGGGCTTGCGGGCGCGGCAGCCCGTTCTATCCCTTCGCTACACGCTGATTCGGTGAGGCCCGGGCGGTTTTCCGGTCAAGTCCCGGAAGGGCCGTAAGTTCTTCCATGGTCTGCGGGACTTCACCGCGATACCGGTCCCACGGGTGAAAAACGAATCCCTTTTCGCGCCAAACGGGAACACCATGTCCGTAACGACGCGCGATCTCTTTCGATCTTTTGCGCGTCCTGGCCGCGGGCAGCCGCTTCGTCTTCAGCGCCGCGGGATTTGTACGCGAAATT
>JAIRSS010000077.1 GCA_031255315.1 Spirochaetaceae bacterium | reverse complement strand
CGTCATCTGGGGCGACCTGATGCACGTCCAACCCATCCAGTTCCCCCTGCCGGATCAGTCCGTAAGTTTCGACACGGATCCCGCCCTGGCGGCAAGAAGCCGCCGCCAAATCCTGGCCTACGCGGCAAAGAACAACGCCGCCATCGGCGGGATGCACCTGAGCTACCCGGCGGTGGGAACGGTTGCCGCGGAGGGGGCCGGGTACAGGTTCATACCGGCGCGGTAGCCGGGCGGAGGCCGCCCCCAAAAATCGGGGTGGTCCCGGCGAACAGGAAATTTTGGATTGTAAGCTATTTTACTTTACTTGACGTGTTTCGTGTCTCAAGTATTTTCCGCACAACTTCCTCGATAAAGATGAAAAATATGACCCGGCTTTTTTCGTAGGGCTTGAGCGATTCGTTTTGAAAAGAGTTGGTAAGAAAAAACACGTGGTTGAACTCAGAAAGCACTTCCCGGTTGTATTCTTCGATGACGAGAAGCGCCTTGCAGCCCTTGCGTTTTGCCTCCTGGTTAAGACCGGCGAATGACTTAAAACGTCCGGTAACGGAAAAAATCACCAAGAGCGTGCCTGTTTTGAAAAACCGCTTCGCCAAAAGTTCATTGTCTGTGGTTACGATGTTTTTGGCTGTAACAATCTGCAGCTTGTAGGTAAAATACTGGAGACAGTGAAGCGAAGGGCCGTAGCCGAAAAATACTATCGTATAATGTTCGTTGATGAGGTTTATCATTTCGTTCACCAGACGCTCGTCAAATTTCGCGATAAACCCGGAAAGACGCGCCAGCTCGGAAGAGGGGCGCTTTAAAGAGCGTGCTTTAGCATTGGAAAAAGATACGATGTACTGCTTGTATGTTGCAAAACCGAGTTTGCGGACCATTTTTGATATTTTAGAGGGTGAGCAGCCGCAGAGAGCGGCCGCTTCCTTGATGCGTAACCGGGCGTTTTTGTCCGCGCTTCCCCCGATTATCTTGTGTATCCTCCTTTCGAGAACATTGAGCCTATCGATATCCACATCCAGCATTGCTTTATCATAGCGTATTGCGCCGCCGTCCGTCAACAACTCTATTATGTGGGGGACCAGCTTTTGAGCGAGGCTCCGGATTTCTGGTCTTCCCTCAAAACTCCGAAAGACTTTTTCAGTACCTCATCGGTGTAGCCTGTGATGTGCCGGTAAACTTGGGAGTTCAGTTTTTCGTACACTTCGCAGTTTTCCGGCTTCGGGGTGAAGGTATCCCGAATTCGCACCATGTGCCGCGCCGCCTCTTCGTAGCCGGGGTAGACTCCTGTTGCCACAGCGGTATTAACCGCCGCTCCAACGCTTGCCGTGCCGTTAATCACGTTACGCCGCGCCGGCAGACCGAAAACATCGGCAAAGATCTGCATGAAAAGGTCGCTGTTTGATCCGCCTCCGGTTATGATAAGGCTGTCGACGGTTTTCCCCAGTTCTGTCATCATCGCGTCAAAATTGTTCTTGAGTGTGTAGGCGATTCCTTCCAGGATTGAGCGGTAAATCCAGGGATAACCCATGTGCGCCATGAAGCCGATCATGACACCGCGCTTGTACGGCTCCCAGGGATTGGCAAGCCAGTCCAGTACCGTCATAAGCCCGTCGCTTCCCGGCGGAACAATCTCCGCAGCCTCCCTGTCCAGAAGCGCCTCGGTGGAAATCTTTAAGCTCGCGGCTTTCTTCACGGGGGTTTCGCCCAGAAGATCGCGGAACCAGCTTACCGTCCACATGCCGCGCCGGATTCCGTAGCCTTCGTAGATGATACGTTCCGGTATCGAAGACATGATAGGCCAGAAAGCCTGAGGGTTTACCGGCAGTTCTTGCCCCATGACCATGAGCGCGATGTACGTCCCCAACGAGACGACCGCCGCTTTATCATCAAGAAGCCCCGCCCCCAATGCCTCCACAGGCTTGTCGCTTGTCGTACAGACAACGGGCAGCCCCTCCGGAAGACCCGTCGCTTCCGCCGCCGCTTTGGTCACACTGCCGACGATGGTCCCCGGCATAAAGACGTTAAAGAGCATCTCTCGTGGGATTTTATATTTCTGAATCTCCGCCTCGTTCTCACTCCATCGCCACGTACGGTAGTCTATCGGCCACTGTCCAAAGTAATTGCCCGCCGTGTCATTGAAACAATCCGTCAGCCGGTGGATAAGATAGCCAGCCGTGGAGGTAACATAGGCAGTCTCCGGTATGATGTGCTCATAGGCGCGGGCCGTCCGTCCGTCCTGCCAGTTTATCACCGGCGCGGAAAGCGCGCCGTCTTTTTTAAGCAGTACCCTGCAACACCGGATGGAACCGACGCCAAGCCCGGCGATGTTCTTTATGTCGCCCTTGAAGGCGGCCATCATCCGTTTTCCGGCGATTTTGAGCGTGTCCCAAAGGTCGTCATCCGGATGCTCAACAATGTCCGGCGGCGCCAAAGATAAGGGCTTTAAGGTTTCCTTGCCTTCACAGACGACATTCCCGTTCATGTCGTACATCACAATTTTTGTACTCTGGGTACCGCCGTCAATACCGATAAAATATTTTTCCGCCATACATCACTCCTTTAGGGAACTGCGGATTAACTTGATGCTAATCCGTGGTTCCCTCTCTCGTTTATTCGTTTTACTGCGCAACGAGCAGCCTGTTGCAAAAGCAGTGCTTTTTTATTACCGCACGAGGAATCCCCCGTCGACCGGCAAGATGTGGCCGTTTACGAACTGTGAAGCCTTGCTTGCAAGAAACACCGTGGTTCCCATAAGGTCGTGTACCTCGCCCCAGCGGCCTTCCGCCGTGTGGTCAACAATCCACTTGTTCCGCTCCGGGTTGGCGGACGAAGCTTCGGCGACTTTGGTCTTAAAGTAACCGGGGGCGATGCCGTTTACCTGTATGTTGTACTGGGCAAGTTCATCGCAGTACGCTTTGGTGAGGCCGGCAAGCCCGTGCTTTGAGGCGGCGTAGGCTGGCGACCACTGGCCGCCCAGGAAGCTGAACATTGAGCAGATGTTGATTATCTTGCCCGATCTCTGCGGGATCATCACCTTGGCGCATTCATGGCTCATATAGAACGCGGCGTTCAGGTTTATGGCGATCATTTTATCCCACTGTTCCTTTCCAAATTCCAGTACATCCGCGATGATGCAGATACCCGCGCAGTTTACGAGAATATCAACGCGCCCCCATTCCTTGACGCAGGCGTCCACCACCATTTTCGGAGTGTCCGGCTGGGTGATGTCCGCTTCCAGCCAGCGGGCTTTGCCGCCTTCCGCCTCTATACACTTGTTAAACGCCGGGTCGTCAGGCATGACGCTCGGCATAAAAATGTTAGCCCCGCCTTTTGCCAAGGCAAGCGAAAAGGCTTGTCCCAAGCCGGTGTTGCCTCCCGTTACGATTGCGTTTTTCCCTTTTAAAGAGAAATAATCCATCGAAAAATCAGTAATTTCCATAAAATCCTCCAAAAAAATAAATTTGATGCGTGAGCCTGTCCCAAAATTAATTGACTGTGCGCTACGCACACGGTTTTGGGACAGGCTCTTGCGGTTTTCAGGTTTTCAGCCGTGCAAAACCACGGGAATTCCGGGAACCCCGCCCTAAAACCACTACCGTTACTGCTCGTTCCCTAGGAACGTGTTCATATCCCGTACAAAGGCGGCGGCGTCGCTCACCGCCACCATATCGGCGAGGGCGCACAAGGGCGCGTCCCTATCCGTGTTTACCGCCACGAGACATCCGATGTTCCGGAGGCCCGCGACATGTTGTGCCGAACCGCGAATACCGAGGGCGATGTACACCCGAGGGCTTACCGTCTTGCCGGATTGCCCCACCTGGACGCTCCTGTCCGCCGCACCGGAATCAACAAGTTTACGGCTTGCCGCCGCCGCGCCGCCGAGCGACACGGCGAGGCGGCGTACCTCTTCAAAGCACCGGGCGGCCCCCCCGCCCGCCGCAATAAGCAGCTCCTTTTCCCGTATATCACAGGTTTCCGCCTTCTTGCGGGCGGACAGGAGCTTCAGCCCTGAGCTTTCAGGCGGCGGAGACGGAGGAGTCCATTCGCGGACAAGCGCTTTTTTTCCGCCCGCCGCCCCCTCATACGTAAAGAGGCCTGAGCGAATGCTCGCCATCACCGGCTTTCCCACGCCGTAGACGGCCGCGAACATTTTCGCGTCAAAAACCGGACGGATAAAATGAACGACCGGCGCGCCGCCGCCCTCTTCGGGTTCGATTTTGACCACATCGGCGCACAGGGCGCAGTGGAGGCGGGCCGCCGCCTGGGGCGCGCGTATTCTACCGTACGTACTTGCAGGAAAGAGCACATAGTCAAAGCCGTACTCCGCCTGGAGCCGTTCTACACAGCACGCAATACCGGCCGCGTCATAGGGGCGAATCCAATCGCCTTTTGCCCGGATCACCACGTCGAACGCACCGCCTATCGCGGCCTCCGCCTCTGGGTCGTCAAGGTTGAGGGTAAAGGCATACACCTCGTTTGCCGTATCCGCGTCACCGGCAAAACACCGGGCCGCCTCAACGAGGTTCACCGAGTCCCGCCAGAGCGCGTTTTCAATGCAGACAAGCGTTTTTATCATCACCGGGTCTCCCCGGGGAATCCGTTTTCCCGCAGCAGCGCGAGTACCCGGGCCGCGCTCTCGGCGCTTCCGTACACCAGGGTTTGCTTTTTTGGGGGAAGCGTTTTTGCGAAAGTACGGGCAACACGGGTACGAGACCCTGAGAGTCCCGTTTCTTCCGGTTTTAAACCCAGTTCCGCGTTGGAGAGGCGGTACAAACGGTCATCCACGTCCTTGTCAAGATCGGCATAGCGCACAAAGGGAAGCCTGAGTTCGCGGCGCGGGACAAATCCCGCCACCGCCGGCAACGCAAGCTCCCAGGTAAACACCGAATCCTCGTCCTCCGTTTCCGCCACGGCTCGCCCGTTCTCCTCTGCCACGGAAAGGCGGTACGCTCCGGTTATGACCGGCCGCCCTAAAAGCGCCCCAATCTGGGCGGGTATATGCGAAGTATCCCCGTCAAGACTCCGGGTTCCGCAGAGAATCAAATCGTAACGCCCGGCCTCCGCCTCCCGGGCCATGATGCCGCGCGTCAGAACGCGGGAGGTTGCCAAGGTGTCGCTTCCCGCAAAAAGCGGGTCGCTTATCAGGAAGAAACGGTCTACCCCGATACGCAGCAGGTCCCTGGCCGCGTCCGCCGCTTTGGCCGGCGCCATGCTTAACGCTTCAATTTCTATATCCGCGCCTGATTTCCCCGATTTCCGTAACGCCAGCGCCCAGGCGAGCGCGCTTGACTCATCGGGATTGAGGGTAAGTTCCATTTTTTCCCGCCACAGGAGTTTTCCCTCGTCATCGTAAACGAGCTTGTCCGTATCGGGAACAAATTTAAGCAAACACGCAATCCGCGTAAGCATCCGCAAACCGTCCCTTTTTAGGCTTTCCGGGAGAGTTTCCCGAAAACAGACACCAAAATGATGCCGATAACCGCGATAACGCCGGAACTTACAAAATAGGCGTTGTAACCCCCGTCGCCGCCGAATGTGTTGAACAGGAAACTGTTGAACTGCGGCAGAACAATGTCCGGCAGGTAACCCATGACCGAAGCCGTACCGATGGTTATCCCGATTATCTTGTCCTCAATTTTGCAGTCCCCCATGAGCGACCAGTAGAGACCCCGGATGGCGTAAACGAAGACGCCCGCCAGTACGACAACCGTGAAAAAAAGCGGCCGCGGGGCGCCGGGCGGAACAAACGACATGAGAGCCAGGCAGACAAGCGCGCCGATGAGCGCGCCGCCCAAGGTGCGGGTCTTGCCGACTTTATCGGCCAAAAAGCCTCCCACAATCCCGCCGACAGGACGCATCCACATGACAATTACCGTTACAATGCCGACCGTTACGGCGGGTACCTTGATGTTGGTTTCCAGAAAACCTCCGTAGTAGTAAACCGTCCAATAGGTGGTGTAAGACATGAAAATAATGCCGCCCAGGAGATAGATGAATTTATTCCGCAAGGCTGTCCCCAAATCTTTCCATTCAAATTTTTCTTTTGGTTTCGCCTCAGCCGCTACACGGCTTGCTTCTTTTTTATCTTCACCAACGAAAATCGTAACCAGAACGGCTATGGCGAGAACCACGAATGAGTACATATAAATGACGGACTTCATAGCGGTCGTCTTGAGTTCCATCGAGTCGCTCTTTCCGAGAACGGCCGCGAAAATAGCGACGGCGACACTGGCCAACGCCGCTTCCACGACGCCGCGCCCTCCGTCGAGGATGCCAAAGAAGCGGCCTTCCTCCTCCCGGCGGGAAAGAAGTTTTACCAGCTTCATGTGGGCGCCCCAAAAGGTGAACACGGAAAAGACGCCCCAAATCACGTAAATGCCCACGACGAGACCATAGGACGGAATCTGCGCGAAGGCGAATCCGCCCAGCGCGGTCATGAAGAGCGAAATCGACAGCAGAAATTTCGCCGAAATCTTGTCGCAGATCACTCCGCTTGGAAAATAACCCGCAAACCAGGCAATACCCAGAAATGAGTAGATGTTGTTGAGTTGAGGCAGCGTACTACCGAAAACTTGCAACAGGGTTTCCTGATAGTTTGTCCGCAGGTACATGATCGGAAAAATCGCCCCCGCCGCCAGAACAATAAGAAAGAACTGAAAATACCGCTTTGCGTTACTACTCATAGAATCTCCTTCCCGCGTAAGTCGCGGTCCTTTTATAGAATATATTTTTTCACTCCCTCTTCCTGAGCGAAAATGTTGCCATAGCTCATGAGCAGATTGGGATCAAAGGCGCTTTTAAGTTTCTCAAGGATGTAGTAAGCGCTGCCATGCTCGTCTTTTGTCCACTGACTGCGATACTTGCCGATGCCGTGGTGATGGCACATAGATCCGCCCAGTTTCAGGGTCTCCTCGACAATGATGGTCTGAATGGGATGATGATACATCTTCATCTCGTCCTCAGGCTCGCAGTTAATTTTGTAATTGTACACGAAGTACATATTGGTTCCATTGATGTAGCTGTGGGACGAGTGTCCGCCCAACATAGTCAGGTCTCTGGCTCTCCTGAACTCTTTCCGGATGCGGTTCACCACATTGTGATAAATTTGAGGGAGCGTTTCCCAATCCGCCGAAATCTCGGTAGTAAAGCCGTCGTGGGAGTCATTGTCCAGCATCCCCTGGACCTCGTCGTCAATGTCTTTCTGCGACCAATTGAGGTTGTCAAACCATTCGTCAAGGAGCTTACTGTCAACCTGTTCCACGATTGAATCACGGTACGTGGAGACGGCCGCTTCAATACCTTCCGAAGCCGCTTTAACCATCGGATCGGGGCCCTCCGCCATAAAAATCAACACGCATTTGTTTTTATAAAAATGATAAAAATGCTGCCGCGCATCCTCTTCGGAATAGACTCTGGCTACAGAAGGCCGGTAGCCCGCCACGATCACTTCGCGCAGCACCTTGATACCCGCGTCAATACTGTCAATCAGGTAGCCGTAAAATTTGTGGCTGGGATAGAAACGAAACAATTTTACCGTAACTTCGGTAATGTAGCATAAGGCGCCCTCGCTGCCAATGACGATGTGTCTGATGTCAGGCCCTCCCGCGCGGCGGGGAACATTCTTAATCCGGGCAATATGCCCGTCGGGAAAAACACACTCCAGCCCAACCACCATGTCTTCGATGCCGCCATATAATGTAGAAAACTGCCCGATACTGCGGGTTGCCACGAGGCCGCCGAACTGGGCGACAGGTTTTGACTGAGGCGAATGCCCCGTGGTAAGGCCCTGCTTGCGCAGTTCGTCTTCCAGGCTCTGCAAGGGGACGCCCGCCTGGACTGTCGCCTGCATATTGTACGCGTCGATTTTTATTATTCGGTTGAGGTTTTTCCCGTCGATAACGAGAGAGTTCTCCTTCCAATTTTCAAGCCCGCCTTCTGTGGCCGTTTTACCGCTGCGGGGTATCACGTTGATTTTGTTCTGCTCACAGAACATGAGGAGCTTTCTCACCTCCTCTGTGGAATCCGGATACACAATAGCGGCGGGCGGCGGCGCGTCGAGCGCTTTTTTCGCCTTGGCGTATTTTTTATAGCGGTCAGACCGTGCGTCGTAGAGCGCGGCAGGATCGGTGTTTATTTGATCCTGCCGTAAAAAATCTTTAAGGATCTCCAAAATAGATTGCTGATTCATGGGAGCAATCCTCCTTGCGTATTAATTAAGAGCAGTATAAGGCCGTTTTTTTCAGCCAGTCAAGGAAATTTTTCATAATATATCGAATATTTCCATAAAAATGGAAAATTTTCCAAGATTTTATAAAAATGTTTCCTGTTGCGGGTGTTCCAAAAGTTCAGTTTTGGAACAGGCGCTATTTTATAAATTTTCATTTGACAAGCCAAAAATTCGGCCTTATTCTTTTCATATGCCGATTCGGCATTATGTTTTTCTGTTCACTTAAAAAACTATCAAGGAGGCTCATGCATGAAAAGCATACGGCCTATCGTCTTTTTCCCTCCGGCGGTCTTAATCCTCATCTGTCTTGTGTACGGCCTCGTGGACAATGCCGGATTCTCGGTCATGGCTACAACGGCTAACGCGTGGCTCCTGGGCAAGTTTGGCTGGCTGTTCTCTTTTGGTTCCCTAATGTTTCTGATTGCGGTGGCGGCGGTCTTTTTTTCGCCGCTGGCCAAAGTCAAAATCGGCGGGCAGGACGCGGTTCCGATTATGTCGGACTATAATTTCTTCGCCATTACCCTGTGTACCACCATCGCCATCGGTATTCTTTTCTGGGGAACCGCCGAACCTTTGTACCACTATCTTTATCCCCCCGCGGGGGTAGGCATTGACCCGGCCTCTCCCCAAGCTGTCCGGTTCGCCATGTCAACCATGTTTATGCACTGGACCTTTACGCCATACGCCATTTATACGCTCCCGGCGGTGGTGTTCGCATTTGCTTTTTATAATATGGGCAAACCCTTTTCCCTGGGATCAACCCTGACGCCCTTAATAGGAGACAGGGCCGCCGGCGCATTTGGACAGGTAGTTGACGTCCTCTGCCTCTCCGCGCTGATACTGGGCATGGCCGCGTCCCTGGGTACGGGCATCCTGAGTCTTGCGGGAGGGCTTTCCTATCAATACGGTCTCCCCAACAACACCCTTATGTACTGGATACTTGGAGCCGCTATCGTAGGAACTTTTATTTTTTCCGCCAGCTCCGGGCTTATGAAGGGCATCCGGGTGTTTTCTGATATCAACACAAAAGCGCTTTTTTTCGTTACCATTTTTGTATTCCTCTTTGGACCCACCGTGTACATACTCCAGCTTGGTACTGAAGGTTTTGGCGAATATCTTTCAACTTTTTTCCATCGCTCTCTTCTTACCGGGGCGGCGACTTTTACGCCGGAGAAGGGCATAGACGGCTGGGCCCAGGGTTGGACGAACTTCTACTTTGCCAACTGGCTTGCGTGGTCGCCGATTACCGCCTTGTTCCTGGGCCGGCTGGGTTACGGGCATACGGTGCGGAAGTTTCTGACCTTTAATTTCGTCCTACCGGCGATGTTTTCTGGAATATGGATGGCAATCTTCTCAGGGGCGTCTCTCAAATTTGAACTCGACGGCAAGGGGATTTCCGAACAGCTCGCCAGGGGCCCGGAATACACAGGCTTTGCGGTTCTTGGTAATCTGCCTATTTCGGTGATTATCATCCCGGTATTCTTATTTTGCTGTTTCATCTGTTTCGTTACGGCGGCAGATTCAAATACCAACGCTATGGCGGGTATCAGCACTACCGGCGTTTCCCCTGAAGCCTCGGAACCTAAACTGCCCATGAAGATTATCTGGGGCAGTATCGTGGGTATGGTTTCGGTGGTGATGATTTCCACCTCAGGTATTGACGGAATCAAGACCTTGAGTAATTTGGGCGGCCTTCCGGCGCTTTTTATCGAACTGGCCCTCCTCGTGGTACTCGTCATGATTATGAGAAATCCGTCAAAATACGATATGCATAAAAAGGATTACGACAAGGAGGGGCGCGTGATATCCAAGATCACCAGATTCAAAAAAACACAAGGCTAGCGCTTTGTAAGGCTAAAAGCCAGGAATACGGTCCGCGGATTACACCGGATTACCGCAGATTTTTCGTATCAACCGTATGCGTAATCGGTGAAAATCCGCGTAATCTGCAGACTTTGTTGTTATGTATTCTTATCATTTTGTGATAAACCGAATGAAGAGTCATGATACGCCGCCGGGTGAAGACTAAGGACAAACAACCGGTATGGCATAGCCGTAACTTTCCCTGCTCGAAGCCGGTGTCGCGTTGAATACCGCAGATCTACCGTTTCCGGCGGCAGATGGAACCGGTAGTCAAGCGGCTTCGGGGGACAATACCCGAAATGCCCCTGATAGACGCCCGAGCGCAGCCTGACACCGGGACGGGAGACTGTTGAGCGGCGGTTCAAGCGGCTGGAAGGCCGCTAAGAAAGTCCATACCTTTTAACCAGGGGCGGGAAACCAGCGAACACAAAGAACCGTCTGAAAATTTTGCTATGACCGTTTATTGCCGCCGCTCCCGGTCGCCGGGGGAAAAAGGGAGATACTGTATCCAGTAAATAATTTCCGGCAATTGACCCGGCGTGATATATCAAAAATTGCGTGGTTACCAAATGAAAGACCATGCTTCAATTCGGAATATAATACTTCAATTTGTAAAATACCAACAGGCATAATGCGGACAGGGCATTCATCATGCAGGCGAAGCGAGGTAATCCAGACGGGCATCCGCTGCGCAGGATTGCTTCACTACGCCCGTATGACGGTATTGAACATGAGGTTTCTTCCCATTACCGGCTTCCATCGCGGACGCATCAAGAACGTCGTTTCTTGAGGCCCGGAAGCGTCCATAATTTTTTCAACCAGTCATCTTTTTGTTCTCTCGTGGACGATAATTATTCCGTCATCAGCATTCTGGTAACAGCGCTCATCTCGCACCGCAGTAGAACGCTGAACAAGAGAAATATTTTCCCCAGGCGGCGTAGCCAACATCAACACAGCGGCCCGCATTCTCATGCAGGCTTGCGGTAAATCGTTGGCGGGGAAACGCCGCCTGAATACAGGATTTTTTTGAAACCAGCGGATTACGCCTCTTGAGCTTCCGCCCAATC
>JAIRSS010000066.1 GCA_031255315.1 Spirochaetaceae bacterium | reverse complement strand
TAATGGGCGCTCCTGCGGTTCGGGTTCGCCGTGAGCTTTTTCAGGGCGGCGCCGTAGTCCATAAGGGCCCAGTGCCATTTCCGGGGGTTTTCCCGGTCCAGGGCGGCTTCCAGGAGGGGGAGGAGTTCGCGATCCCGTACCCCCTCCCGGCCCTGGAAAAAGAAGTGCAGCGCCGCGGCGCGGATGTTGGTTTCGATGAAAACCGCCGGGTAGTTATAGCCGAAACACGCGACGGCCCCGGCGGTATAGGGGCCTATGCCGGGCAGGGTTTGCAGGTCCGCCGGCGTTTGCGGGATCAGCCCGTTGTGAAGGGTTACGATTGCGGCGGCGCAGTCCCTGATGTACCTGGCCCGGCGGTTGTAGCCCAGGCCGCTCCATTCTCGCATCACCGCCTCCAGGGAAGCGCGGGCCAGGTCCTGCGGAGAGGGCCACCGGCGCATCCAGCGCTCCCAATAGGGGACCACCCGCTCGGTTTGAGTCTGCTGCAGCATGAATTCGGAAACAAGAACCCCCCAGGGGCTGGCATCGAGCCGCCAGGGGAACACCCGCCCCGCCGCCTCATAATAGGAGTAGATAACGCGCTGGAATTCGGCTGTGTTGGGGGAACCGCCGCTGTTCATGGATTACCCCGGAACCCTGGCGCGGGCTTCTTTAATGATGAGCTCCGCTATGGCGGACGGGTCAAGATCGCCGGTTTCAATAACCATATCCGCGAAATCGTACTTATCGTTGTCGATGTGGTAGATTCTCAAGTACCGTTCCCGGTCCTGGGCGTCCCGGTATCCCGTGAAGGCGGCCACCGTTTCGGGATCGCCCCCTTCCCGCTTCAGGATGCGCTGTACCCGGACAGCGGACGACGCGGTGAGGAAAACCTTGAGGTCCGCCTCCGGGAGCATCCAAATGGCCAGGCGGGACCCAAGTACGCAGCCCCCGGCTTCCCTCGCCAGGGCGGCCTGGCGGCGGTCAATCTCCTGATCCCAGGAATCGTCTGTTTTCGCCCGGTCGAGTACGGTTTCAAGCGACATCCCCCGTTCATCCGCCAGGTTCCTGAACGTAAAGTTGATAAACCTCAAGCCCAGGGTCCCGGCCACAAGGCGGCTCACCGTCGTGTTGCCGCAGCCGCTCTTCCCCGAAACCGCTATCTTTATATTTTTTATGTCCCCTATCCGCCGCTTTTCCATGTTCCCTCTATTTCTTACTCCACATTCCTCAACTGTTCCCGGATATTTTCCAGCGCGTCTTTCATATTCACTACAGTGCGGCTTACTTCCAGGTTCGGCGTTTTGGAACCTATGGTATTGATTTCCCGGTTGATCTCCTGACAAAGGAAATCGAGTTTTTTCCCCGGACTCCCGTTCCGCCCGGCTTCAGCCCGGAATTCAGCCAGATGGGAGGAAAGCCGGGAGACTTCTTCGGCAATAGTGTACTTCACCAGCAGCGCCGCCGTCTCGGTGAGGACGCGGTTTTCGTCAACAGCGTCCCCCAACACCTCGGTAAAACGGCTCCGCAGGTTCTCCTGAAACGCCCTTTCCATGTCCGGGATGTAGTCCGAGACACGGGCCGTCATTGCCTCAAGCCCGGCGATGTAGGCGAGTATGTCCGCTTCGGTATGTTTCCCTTCCCGTACGCGTTCAGCCTCAAACGAGTCCGCCGCGGTTTGAAGAACCGGCTCTATGAGCCGGCGGTACCGTTCATTGTCCCGGCTTTTTTCGATATCCAGTACCCCTTCCATGCCCAGAACCGCCGCCAAGGGAGGCGTTTCCCCGCTCTGGAGTTCTTCAGCCAAAACCGCACAGGCCGCCTTGTACGCCCGGACAGCCTCCCGGTTCACCGAAATCAAGACCGGCGCGTTGTGTTCCTTGAGCCTGACGGCCGCCTCGATCTTGCCCCGGTTGAACCTGCCCGACAGGTATTCCCGTACGCCCGGCTCCAGGGCGGCAAGAAAGGCCGGCAGGCTGATCTGGATTTCCAGGAACCGGTTGTTGCAGCCTTTGAGTTCCACCGATACGGATATGTTTTCATCCTGCTTCGCGGCGTAGGCGTATCCCGTCATGCTTTTCATTGATCCCTCCCGGCGTTTCCGGCGCGTTCATCCCGGTAATAATCGGCCAGAAGCCGCCCCAACTTCCAGTTGTCCCCCGCGCCCATAGTGAGGAAAAGGTCTCCGGGGCGGAGCGTCTTTTTCAGGGTTTCCGCCGCGTCCAGGGGTTCTTCATGGTAATACACCCCGTCCTGGGGAGACCGTCCGGCCAGGACCTGTTCAAACAGCGATTTCCCCGTAACGCCGCCCGTGTAGTCTTCCCGGGCGGATGCGTAAATTTTATGAAGGAAGAGGAGGTCCGCCGCGCCGAAGGAAGCGGCGAATGCGTCCAGCAGGGCGGCTGTCCGGGTGTAGGTATGGGACATGAAGCTCACGACAATCCGCCGCCGGGGGTAGAATTCCCGGAGCCCTTCCAGGGTCGTCTTTACCGCCGTGGGATGATGACCGTAGTCGTCCATAAAAAGAACGCCCCCGTATTCGCCTAAAATCTCGGACCGCCGCCTGCTCCCCCGAAACTCCTCCAGGGCCCGGCGCGCCTTTTCCCGCCGCTCCTTTGTCCAGCCGTCCTCCCCGAATTCGTCCCGCACCAGGGAATCGGTCAGGGCCAGGGCCGCCGCCGCGTTCAACGCGTTGTGCCGCCCCGGAACCCGCAGTCTGAATTCCGCCGGGAAGGACCGTCCGGGTATCCCTCCCCGGAGGCGTACCGTCAAGCGTTCACCGGAAACATGGTAATCCGTTATACCGAAGGGGCCCGGCGCGGTAAACCCGTAGGGTACAAGGCGTATTCCCCGCCCCGTCCGGGCGGCCGCCTCCGCTGTTTCGCCCGCGCCGGGGTTGTCCGCGCAGAAGAAAAGCCCGCCGCCGGGAGGGAGCTTGGCGGCGTACTCCAGAAAGGCGTCCCGGATCGACTGATAGGTGGGGAAAAAGTCCTGGTGATCCCATTCCACGCTGGTAAGAACGATGCGCCGGGGATGGAAGGCAAGGAAATGCCGGCGGTATTCGCAGGTTTCGGCGACAAAGTATTTGTTCCCCAGGTTAAGGGTGGAAGCGCCGCTTGAGCGGTTTGCCCCGGCGCCGAAGCCGCTTACGGCGCTTCCCGCCAGGACCTGGGCGGGAAGGCCCGCCCCTCTGATGAGGGCGCCGGCCATGGCGGTGGTGGTGGTTTTGCCGTGGACCCCGGCTATACCCGATGAGTCGAACAGCCCGGAATACGCGCCCAGGGCGTCGGGATATTTCAGCAGGGGAATTCCCCTGTTCCGGGCTTCCCGGAGTTCCGGGTTCGTCTCCGGCGAATAGGCCGCAGAATAGATTACCAGGTCTGTTTCCGGGCGTATATGGGAGGGGTCAAAAGACTCGTAATACGGTATGCCCAGTTCCCTGAGTATGCCGTCTGTGTAAAAAACTTCATCCCGGTCCGATCCGGAGACCCGGACGCCGGAATTATGCAGCAACTCGGCCAGGGCGCAGGCGCCCGTTCCCTTTACGCCCACAACATAGACGGTCCGGCCCGCCCGCATAGTCTTCGCGATTTCCATAGTACAAAAATAGCCTACAGGATGTTACTTGAACAAGACGGAGCATCGGCAGGATA
>JAIRSS010000057.1 GCA_031255315.1 Spirochaetaceae bacterium | reverse complement strand
GTAACGCCGATCTTCACAAAATTATTGTCGTGGTACTGCCCAAGCTGCCCGGCTTTATCGCCGCCAAAGACGCCGCCTGAACAGGCGACGGTAACGGCGTCCTTTGTCCAGACTACGGCGGGCATGATCGCGAAGTCTTGTTCTTCAACGTCCCAGACAACCGCCGCCCGGAGTTCAAGTTCATCCCGGAGGAATTTCCGGGAAAGGATTGCCATAATACGGGTGGCGGTGCTATCCTTCCCGGCTTCTATATCAAAATTGCCGCTCATGGGATCGGAGCTTCCAACCGCGTCGTTCATCAGGCGTATCGTTTCTGTAGCCTGGACATTCAGGTTGACCCCGAGGAACAGATCCCGGTCAAACCCCAGGGACCACGCCAGCGCCGGGTTATACACCGAACCATCGTCGCCTTCCCAGTCTTTGGTGAGGTTGGCGGCCAATTCGGCGCGGATATTGAACCCGGCGATAACCTGTGCGTAATCAAGGCCGATCTGATGATAGAAATTATACAAAAGGTTTGCCCCGAAACGAGAGATTTGTACCGCCGGCTGGGGCAGCCGCCCGTAATAATACTGCACCCCCAGATCGGACGCCCCCAGCGTGGTGGTAAACCGCAAACCCGCCTGGGCGTACTGAAAGGTTGTCGTATCCGGCGCGGAGGCAAGCGACAGCATTTCGGCCTGGGCCTGGGCCCAGCGTCCGCTTGAGGCAATCAGGTGCGGCTGAAAGGTGGGAACAAAAACCCCTTCCAGCTTTGAAAACTCGCCGGCCCGCCACGAGGCGTGGATCAGCGGCCGGGGAATTTTGACGTCCATAAGATCGCTGCTGTCCGCCATTTCCGGGTATATTGCGGTGGTGTCCAGGGGATTTATCACGTCTAGGGGGCCGAAGCTGTCCGCCTTGCCCCAGGTCAGCTTGCGCAGCCCCGCCTCAATATCGAATTTCCCGAAGTAGGCCCGGAGATACGCCTCATCGAACAGTATCGGACCCGCCTCCGGCAGACGGGAGCTTGGGTTTACTCTCAGCTTGACGACTCCCTCGGCAAAGGACGCCGACGCGGAGAGATTCAGCTTGCCGGAGAAAATATCGCCCAGCCGTACATGGTTCGTCCCTTCCGAAAAATCATTGATGTACCCGATCATCACGGCTGAGATTTCGCCGTTTATGGCGGCGCTGGGCGCGCCGCCGGAACCGGTCCAGCCGCCCGGGTCTTCCCCTGAAACCGCCGGGTCTTCCCCGCCGCCAAAGCCGAAGTCCTGCGCAAAGAGCGGCCCAGGAAGCGGCGAAAAAAGGGCCGTCGAAAGGATTATTCCGGCGCACATCATGCGCTGCTGTATCAGCGCCCGCGTCAGCGTCCGCATCAGCGCACCCTCCCGGTTTCAAGATAAGCGGTGGTAAAAACGCCTTCGGGGATGGGATCGTCATATTTGATAATATCCAGATAAATGGTAGTGGACGTACCGGACCCGAGGGTTGATACCTTGGTCTGCATGGGGGTGGGCCGCCCCTGAACGTCCTGGTAGCGGGATATTTCCATCACTTTAACCAGTTCGCCCCGCCGGTTGTACCTCTCGCTCTTATAAATCAGAGACCGCGCCTTGTCTATCCAGGTTAGGGTTCTTGAATACTGGTAGCCTGAGTCTTTGGGGACGGACTGGATGACGTAACAGGGCGCCCCATTCAATGATTCCTCCCGTGAAACTGTATGGACGTCCATCTCGATGTTCCGGTCCATAGACGAAATATCGTCATAGGAAAAGTCGGTTCCCATGAAATTCCCCCCGCCTTCGGAAGCGGCGATGCGCCGCACCTTGCCCAGGCTGGGCAGGAATATCCAGCGATCCTCCCCGCCCGACGCGTTGTCCATGGTCAGGAAGCGGGTTCCCGCCACATTCGCGGGACGCTGGAACACGATAATCATACGCGATCCATTCGGCCCGTCCTTCGAATACTGATCGATCACCCGCTCGGAGGTCGAGCCGTCTTTCGCCGTGATGACCATGCGGGAACGGGTAGACATCGTATCCGCTTCCGCCAGATTCCGCGCCGCTTTCATAATTGAGGCGGCGTCCTGGGCGTACAGAATCGACGCCCCCAAAACCAGCGACGCTATGAGCGCCATCGTCCGTTTCATCATTAGTGCTCCGTATATATAAATTTGGGTTTGATGATCGTAAGCAGCACGGGTATGACCAGCAGGCTGACCAGCGCGGTGATTACCATGCTCAACGCGGTAAGGCCGCCGAATTCGGCAAGCATTTTGAACCGGGAAAAGGCCAGCACGGCGAAGCCCGCGCCTACCGACGCGGCGTTGATGATAATGGCCTTGCCGCAGCTGTTGAACGTCCGGCGGAGGAAATCGCCGCCCTCCCGGCCCGCTTGATATTCCTGCTTAAAGGACTCGATAAAATGGATCGTGTAATCAATCCCGATGCCGACCGCAAGGCTGGCGATGAGGGCGGTCCCGATGTTGAGGTTGATTCCCAGGAAGCCCATGACCGCGAAGTTGCAGAGAATCGCTATCGACAGCGGCACGGCGGCGATGCAGCCGGCGGCGACCGACCGGTACGACAGGGCGACGATGAGAAACACCATGAGTACCGAAACGGCGATTGATACGATCTGGGAGTTTACTATCAGTTCGGTAATCGCCGCCTCCTGAGTTGCGCCGCCGCCGATGAGGACCCGGACGTTGGGGGGAAAGTTTGCGTCAATATAGGCGTTGATGGCGTCGATCACCTCAAGAACCTCCCGGTTTCCCTTCGCCCGGAGCTGTATCATGGTCTTGACGGCCGTCGGCTCCAGCGGATCATTCGCAAAGTCCGAATCGCCGCCTCCGGCCAGCAGCACCAGGTAATTTGAAACAAGCTGCTGTAATTCCTCCGGCGTCCGCTTGCCGTAACGGGCGGGGTCGGCGGGTATTTCATAATACGAAAAGCCGTCGTAGTTTACCAGCCGTTTCAGTTCCCGTATCAGGCCGCCGCCGCTTATATCCGCCGATTTCCCGGCGGCGGTATCAAGCAGGGCGATGAGATCGGCGGCGCTGTACTGGTCCAGGCTGTAGGCGTCCGGCGCCGGGGCGCTTGCCGGCTGTTCCTTGGGGTCCGGCCAGGGGGAGGCTTCTTCTTCAAACCCGGCAAAGCCAAAATCCCCGCCCCCCAAATCATCGTCCAGACCGTTAAACCCAAAGCCGTCATACAGCCCGTCCGCGGCCTGTCCGGCGTTCCTGATACGAAGGCCGTCGGGCCGTTCATCCGCGTTAAACACCTGGTTGATCCGTTTGATAATATCGGTGAACCCCGTTACTTTGCCGGTTATAGGAACCCGCTCCGTAAGGTACGCGGAAAGATTGTCTATCGCGGACAGCACCGCGGGATCAAGGAGTTCCTCGGAAGCGTCCGCTTCCACCACGAGGGTTAAATCTTTTGAACCGCCGAAATATTCCCGGATAAAACGGTCGGAACGGCTTATATCGGTTTCGTTCTGAAAAAACTCAATTAACACGTTATCAACCACGATTTTGGAAAGGCCGTAGAAGGAAACCGCCGTGATCAGCACCGTGCATGCCAAAACAGCCGCTTTTTTGTCCGCCGCCGCGAGAAAGCCGCCACCTATCACCGTACTGGCGAGGTCTTCCCCGGTCTTGCTTTTACGCGGTTTTACGGGGCGAGGCCCCCGGAGTACGAGCAGCGATGGAATCAGGGTTACCGCAATCAGGAAACAGGCAAATACGCCGAAACTGGAGCTGTACCCGAATTCCCGCACCGGCACAATCGGCGTAAAACAGAACGAAATAAACCCGGCAAGGGTCGTAAGGGCGGCAAGGGCGACGGGTTTTATCAATTTTTCCATCACGGTAATGATTAATTCCCGGTGTTCCCCGACGGTCAGAACCCGGCCCCTGGTATCTTCTCTATAGTGGGTTATTACATGAATGCCGTAGGCGCTCCCCACCGCTACCAGGATAACCGGCAAAAGGGTCGTTAGAATCGAAAGTTTTACGCCGAACAAGGCCATAGCCCCAATCGTCCAGATGACCGCCGCGCTGACGGTAAGCAGGGGAAGCGCGACAAAAGTAAACCGCCTGAACGAAAAGAACAGCACCGCCAGCACCACCACCAGGACGAGGGGAATCAGCAGCATATTATCCGCTATTATTGATTCATTGATAGTTGCGTTAATAACCATCGGGCCGGTAACGTACACGTTTGCCGCGCCCTGAAACATTTCCCGCGCTGTATCCCGGATTTTCAGCAGGCTTGCGGTTGCTTCGGGGCTGGTGGATTCTTCGGTGGCGACGTCAAGGCTGACGATTATTTGGGTGGCCGCAAGGTTGTCCGAGACGAGGGAGCCTCTGAACGTATCCCAGGAAGCAATGCGCCGCTTGAGTTCCGCGATTTCTTCCGGCGTTCCTGAAAACTCCTCGGGTACCAGATCGTCAACCACGATTGTTTCGCCGTCCGCGGTTATGTATTGGGTAGACATGAGCGAATTGACGTCCCCCACCAATTCAACGGTTTCCGCTGTTTTGGCGTACTCCCGTATCTTGGCGAGAAATTCAGGCTCAAAGACCGTCCCGTAGGGCCGCTCAAGCCCTACCAGGATCATGGTCTGCCCGCCGAAGGTATCGTCGATATATTCCGAAATGACCCGGGCTTTGTTCCCCTTGGGCAAAAACCTGATGTTGTTGTTGTCAATTTCCGCTTTGGGGAACTGGAGGGCAAAAAACAGGGTGATCACGATGATAACGCCAAGGATATGCGCCGGATAGTTAAGCAATTTCCGCATTGGTTTATTTCCACCTTACCGGGAAGTATTAAGGACGGCTTCACCGTTCTCTTGATTGTTGACTATCATCGAAATATACTAACATCGTGTTGTTTAGACAATCAGCATTTGCTTTCTCTATGGCGTGTAAAAGACACTCAAGACGGCATTGTTGGTTTTGACACAAAACTACGGAAAATGAAACGTAAGAGGCGGTATGTAACGATATGAAAGAAATAAAACAGGACCGGAAATCCCGGTATACCCGGAAAGTCCTGCGGGAGAGTCTGGTTGAATTGATGAAGGATAAACCCATTTCCAAAATAACCGTTAAAGAGCTCTGCGAGAACGCGGATATAAACCGGACAACGTTTTATGCCCATTACCGGGACCAGTATGATCTGCTCCAGCATATCGAAGAGGAAACCCTTACCGCTATCGAGAATATTCTCGACACCTATAAAAATAAAAACGGCAGCCGGGAACACATAGAAATGACCGAGGAAATATTCAGCTTTATTGCCGGCAACAGCAACTCTATTCAGACCTTGTTAAGCGAAAACGGCGACATCGAATTTCAGAAAAGGCTTTTTCGCCGTTTTATGCGTAAAGAACAACTAACGAAGTATTTTTCAAAAACGCCGGT
Organism: Spirochaetaceae bacterium; assembly: GCA_031255315.1. The sequence goes on along the minus strand of JAIRSS010000057.1, from coordinate 12,287 downwards.
AAAGGCGGAAAGAGAATACCAGTATGTGTATGTGATAAACGGGGCCGTCGGCCTTATGCAGCATTGGCTTAAGGACAATATGTCGCTCCCGATCTCCGCCGTGGCGAGAATGTTAATCAAGTTCAATAAATGATTCCCCGGGAACGCCGCGCCGGTTCTCAGGCGGTCCGGGGTTTACCTTGACGGCGGACGGAATAGCGTACTATCATTATTAAGAAAAGATACGGTATTTCGGTATATAATCCGGGTTTTTATCCGGATATTCTTTAGTTTAGGGGAAGCTGCTATGCATTCGTTGGATTTTCCTGAGGATTTTGTTTGGGGAACCGCAACCGCCAGTTATCAGGTGGAAGGCGCCGGCCGGGAGGGCGGTCGCGGCGAGTCGATTTGGGATGTTTTTGCCCGCGTTCCCGGCGCGGTTTATCAGGGCGAAAGCGGGGAAATCGCCTGCGATCAGTATCACCGGTATAAGGAGGACGCCGCCCTCATCGCGGAACTGGGGTTCAAGAGCTACCGGTTTTCTATTGCCTGGCCCCGTATCATTCCCGCCGGTACGGGAAAAGTGAATCCTGAGGGGGTAACGTATTACAGGGAGCTTATCAGAGAGCTTCACGCCCAAGGGCTTAAAGCCTGCGCCACTTTGTACCACTGGGATCTGCCCCAGGCTCTCCAGGACGCGGGGGGATGGGCGGCCCGGTCCACCGCCGAAGCCTGCGCTGAATTCGCCAAGGTTTGTTTCGCCGAATTGGGGGATGCGGTGGATCAGTGGATCACCATCAACGAACCCTTCTGCATCGCCTATTTGGGGTATTTCATGGGCGTTCACGCCCCGGGGATTAAGGACATAACCCAGGCCGCTCAGTCGGTGCACCATGTGAACCTGGCCCACGGCCTTATCGTCGAGGCATACCGGAAGACCGGTCTTACCGCGCCCATCGGGATCACCTGGAATCCCAGCACTCCCCGGCCCGCCACCCGGGGGGAGGCGGACGCCAAAGCCGCGCTGACCGCCCGGGCCGTTGAGACCGAGGTCTTTATGTTGCCGGTCTTGGGCAAAGGGTACCCGGAGCTCCTGCGCACCGAGTTAAAACTCCAGTTCCCCATACAGCCCGGCGACATGGAAATCATTTCCCAGCCGATTGATTTTATCGGGGTGAACTACTACAACGAAATCCCGGTGGCCGCGGACCCCCACGCCCCCTTTGGGTATTCGGGGAAACCGTTCTGGCAGGAGACCACCGGCATGGGCTGGCCGGTTGTGCCCGGCGGGCTCAGGCGGCAGCTTCTGTGGATACAGTCCATATCCGGCGGGCTTCCCCTCTATATCACTGAAAACGGCTGCGCCCAACCGGACGCGCTTGGACCGGACGGCAGGGTTCACGATCTGGAGCGTATCCGGTATATCCGCAAACATCTCACGGTATGCGCGGATTTGATCAAAGAAGGGGTAAATCTTCGAGGGTATTTCGTCTGGTCCTTCTTGGATAACTTTGAATGGGGCTATGGGTACTCTAAACGGTTCGGCATTGTGTACACTGATTACGCAACTCAGAAACGGACGCCTAAGGACAGCGCGTATTTCTTCCGGGACGTGATTGCCGGTTATGGAGAATGGTAAATTTACCGCATGGTAAAACAAGTATCCCTTCAATTATTTCTTCAATTAATATTGATTTTGATTAACGCGTTTTTCGCTTCGGCGGAAATCGCGTTGATCTCCGTTAACGAGGCGAAACTGGAACTCCTGGCCGCGTCCGGAGACAAACGCGCCAGGAAACTGCTCGCCCTGACCCGGCAGCCCGCCCGGTTCCTGGCGACTATTCAGGTGGGAATCACCCTGGCGGGCTTTCTGGGAAGCGCTTTCGCGGCGGATAATTTTTCCGAACGCCTCACGAGCCTGTTCCTCGCCCTGGGGTTCCCCTTCCCGGCGGCCACGCTCAAGGCCGTTTCGGTGGTGGTTATCACCCTTGTCTTGTCTTTCTTCACCCTTGTTTTAGGCGAGCTGGTTCCCAAGCGTATCGCCATGAAAAAAGCGGAACCCCTGGCCTTTTTTATGGCCGGCGTTATTTTCGCCATCTCCCGGATCTTCTCTCCGGTGGTGTGGTTCCTCACCCGGTCCACCAACGGCCTGCTCCGGCTTTTGGGGATAGATCCCAATGCGGAAGACCCGGCGGTAACCGAAGAGGAGATACGCATGATGGTGGATGCGGGCAGCGAAAAGGGTACTATTAATGTGCGCGAAAAAGAAATCATTCACAATGTTTTTGAATTCGACAATAAAACCGCCGCCGAGGTGATGACCCACCGGATGAAGGTAACCATGCTTAAGCTGAAAGAAACCGATGATGAATGGGAAACCATCCTGTTGGGAAGCGGCCATAGTTACTACCCGGTCTGCGGCGATACCCCGGACGATGTGATCGGCGTTCTCAGCGCCCAAGACTATTTCCGCCTTAAAGACCGCCGCCGCCGTACCGTGATGGACCGGTCGGTAAAACCCGCCAACTTTGTCCCCGAGTCGGTCAAGACCGATGTGCTTTTCAGGAACATGCGGCGCAGCCATAACCATTTCGCGGTAGTCCTGGACGAATACGGCGGCATGGCCGGCATCATCACCATCCACGATCTCCTGGGACAGCTTGTCGGCGACCTGGACGATGACGCCGCCGGAACTTCGGCGCGGCTCCTCATTGAAAAAATGGAAAACCGGTGGTGGCGCATCAAAGGCGCCGCCCCTCTGGACAAGGTGGAAAAAGCCCTGGGGGTCAGCCTTCCAACGGACGATTACGACACCTTCGGCGGCTATGTGTTCAGTATCCTGGGGGAAATCCCGGAGGATGGCAGCACGGCGGACCTGCAAGATTCGGGGCTGGTGATCGCGGTGGAAGAGGTGAAGGGCCGCCACCTGGAAACCGCCCTGGTCAGGCTTGCCGATGAAGCCGGTACAACGGCATAAAAAACGTCCGGCAAGCTGACTGCCTGCCGGATGCGGAGGGTTTTCTACGAGCCTCCGGCCCGTAGGTCAGCCGTTATTCCTGGCTGGTCCCGATGTGGATTACCCGTTTCTGGGCGCCCGCCCGTTTCTTAATCTCCAGATTCAACAGGCCGTTTTTGAAGACTGCGGAGACGGACTCGGCGTCCACGTCTTCGGGCAGCCTGAAGGAACGGCTGAAGGAAGCGCGCCGGCGTTCCCGGATGATGAACCGCTCTTCGCCTTTCTTCCCGTTCTTTCCGGGAGACACGTCCCGGGCGTTTTCCTCCTCCCGTTTGGATTCAATAGTCAGGGTATTCCCTTCCATTTGGACCCGTATGTTTTTTTCATTGTATCCGGGAAGCTCGGCTTCGATCAGATACGCGTCGTCCTGTTCCCGGATATCCACCGCCGGAACCTGTCCGGTTTTCCCAAAAGCGGGGGCAAGGGGGGATTCCCCGAAGACGGATCCTATGTACTTGTCAAAATCATCCAAGGCCGTCTCGATGGTAAAGGGGTGTAACGCTACGGTTTTCATACAACTACCTCCTGGGTATGGTTAGTGCTTCGTTCCAAACTTACCCGGCAACGCCGGCGTCCCGGTTGGAACGGCGGATTTTAGACTGGCGGCGCCAGCCTGCCGGAAACTACTGTGGCCGGTTTCCGGCGTCGGATCAGGCGGCCCGGTGGGTTTCCCCTGGCTCCGCCTGATTTCTTACTTCATGTATATATAAGCAGGTTCCGTGCCAATTCCCGCAACAGCATCAAAAAAAATCCGCAAACTTGTTTTGATTTTCGTAATTCATTATAATACAATAAATTATGATTATTTAAGATTTGTTTGGGGGGAGGCTTGCTGTAAAAAAGAATGGACGGGGAATGTACAAAGAGGATTAAGACTTACATTATGCGTGTCATTTTTTCCCACGTGTGTCATTTATTGATTTTTGATGTATCAAAAAGATACAATTCATAGAAAACAGCATCCCGCCCTGTGGTCAGACGGCGGAAGGCTTCCAAAACATCTTTTCCCAGGGATCGAATAAGCCTCTTATGTATTTCGGGGGAGGGGAGGGGGGGCGAAACTAAGTGCGGCCATTCCCGGGCGGCGCTTTTTTCTCATATTTTTGCTGGCGGCGCCTTAAGAAAAAAGGAATTCTTCTGTCTGCCGAAGCACCGTGTTGAAATCAGCGAAACTGGTGCGGGTTTTGGGAAGGGAGCGGAGGAAGTACACGCCGTAACGCTTGCGGAGGATGCGTCCGTCCAGGACCGCCACGACGCCGCGATCACTGGACCGGCGCATCAACCGGCCAAAGCCCTGTTTGAACTTCATCACCGATTCGGGAAGGGAAAGCTCCATGAAGGAGTTGCCTCCGCGCCGCTCCAGGGCCTCGCATCGGGCCTCAAAGACGGGGTCCGTGGGGGCCTTGAAGGGGAGGCGGCAGAGTATCACCAGGCGAAGGGCGTCTCCAGGGGCGTCTATGCCTTCCCAGAAGGAATCGGTGGCAAAAAGGACGCTGCTCTCGTCAGAAAGGAAGTTCTGGAGGAGGCGGTTCCGGTCGTCATCCCCCTGTTTCAGGCAGCGTATTCCCTGCTTTTCCAGAACAGGCCGGGCGGCGGCATAGGCGCTTCGCAGGGCCTCGTTGGAGGTGAAGAGGATGAGGGCCGAACCGCCGGCGGTTTCCGCCAGGGCCGCCGCCGCCCTGTCCACAAAAGCGCGGTAACTGCCGTCTTCAGGCAGCGGGGCGTCCCGGGGTACGGTCAGGAGGACTGAGCGGGCGTAGGGAAACGGCGAAGGAAACCATCCGAAAAGCGTTTCCCGGTTCTGCACCAGGCTGAAACCGGAACGGCCGCTCCAATAGGCAAACGCCACAGGCGGCGCCGTCCCTGAAACGTCCCAAAAAGCCGCGGAGTCTGAGGAATCCGAAGGATCCCCGGTCCCCGCGATGGTAAGAGTCGCGGATACGCAGATCACGGTTTTATTCGGCTCAAAAAGAGCGTCCCGCAGGGAAGGGGCTACATCTATAGGCGTAACAGTGAAGGTCGCCCATTCCCCCCCTGAAACGCCGGGATGCCGGTCCAGCCACATCACCTCATCAGGGCGTTCCCGGTACTCCAGCAGGGAAGAACAGACGCCCGCTATGGCCTCAAGGCGGCGCAGCACCGCCTTGATCTCCCACACAGCCGGGTCTTCGGCGCTGTCGCCCTGAAGGTTCTCGACACGGTCCCGAACATAGTCCGCCAGAGAGAGGATGTTCCGCCGCAGGTCCAGTAAATGGGGGGATAGAACCGAGGAAACAGCCTCCTCATGCGCAGGGGTAAACCGGAACGTCCCCTCGATCCGGCAAAGTTCCAGGGCGTTTTCATCCAGGATGCCTGCGGCGTCCCGAATCCTTTGCATCATACCCAGCGGTTTTTCCAGAAACTCGTCCTCATCCCGTCCATCCGTACAGAGACCCGCCAAACGCAGCAGAAGCCCGGACCGCCAGGCGCGGCGCTTACGGTACAGCCGTCCAATTTGGCGGAAGATACCGGGACGGCTGAACTCACGGGAAAAAAAGGACGTGGCCGCCCCTTCCATTGTATGGGCCTCGTCTATAACGACGCGCCGGTATGGAGGCAGCACCACCGTATTGTCGTATCCCGCTCCCCCGTTCCGGGCGGCCAGGTCCGCGAAAAGCAGGTGGTGGTTCACCACAAGGATGTGCGCGTCGGCGCACTCCTTCCTAAGGAAGAAAACAAAACACCGTTCCCGTTCGGAACAGCGCATCCCCATACAGAGGTCCGCTTCGGAACATACCCGGGACCAGACGTTTTCTGCGGGCAGGAAAGACAGGTCCGATCGGCTTCCCGTCCGGGTCGTCTCCGCCCACGCGGCAAGCGCGTGAATGGCTTCGATCTCGTCTTCATCCAGGGCGGGCTCCCTGAGGGCGTCTTCCAAACGCCGCCGGCAGAGGTAATTCCCCCGGCCCTTCACCAGGACCGCCTTAACCTTCTTCCCTAATGCAGAGGCCACCAGGGGGATGTCCTTCTCGTAAAGTTGCTGCTGCAAATTGATAGTGGCGGTGGAAACAACCAGGCGCTCATCGTTGTCTTGGGCGTAGGTCATGGCGGGAAGGAGATAGGCAAACGACTTCCCCACGCCGGTCCCCGCTTCGGCGGCGGCCAGGGCGTCGTCATTGAACGCCTTAATGACCATCCGCATCAGGCCAAGTTGGGAGGGCCGGGGCTCAAAGGCGGGAAGCCGCCGGGCGATGGCGCCCCCTTCTTCCAGAGCCGCGCAAATTCTGTCGGGATCGAGGAATTTGCGCTTCCGCCTACGGACAGGCTCGGCTGCCACGTAGATTCGGGTAACGTCGTTGTTAATGATGAAGGACCCGGTCCCGTTTTCAGCCGCCCTGCCGGCTATGGCGAGATCGTTATCGCTGGGCGCAAGGAAGCCCGACGGGTGGTTGTGAATAAGGACGTCCGCAAAGGCCGCGTCCACCCGTTCGGGAGCCTCCCGCCGGGATTCCAGAGCCAGAACCGCCCCTTCGTTTCCCCGGGCCAAAACCTCAACCGAAACCACAAGTCCGGCGTCATTCAGGCGGCCCTGGGCAAATATCTCGTTTCCCCCGGCGTCAATAATTTCCGAACGGAGCTTTTCTATGACTGTTTCGGACAGCCGCGTACGCGCTTGCACTGAAATTCTTCCCTCTTGACTGAGAGTATACCGGGAATGCCGTATTATCGCCATACATAGTTTGAATCAACAACCCCGCCCTGAAGCTCCCCCGCGAACTGGCGAGCGGGCTCTTGGGTATGAAACCCCTCGCTGCGAATCAATGTCCGCAAATTACCCGGATTTTACTGAGGTCCCGCCGCACCGATCAATTGCCATTCACCGGCTGCTGGAATTATGATTGCTATTATGCCGCAGCCCCGCGATACAACAGCGGGCGGGCGGCAATTCTTAACCAGACAGGACGGTAACATGAACAAAGAGCAAACCCTCTCAATGATAGAGGAATTATCCAACGCCCGGGGCTTATCCGGCTTTGAGGACGATGTGGTCTCCATCCTTCGCCTGCGCTGCGCGGGCTTGGGGGAATTGAGTGAAGACGCTATGCGCAACTTCTATGTGCGGCGCCCCGGCGGCGGCGGAGGGCCGGTGCTGCAGTTGGACGCTCACAGCGACGAGGTTGGTTTTATGGTGCGGGCCATACGGCCCAACGGGACGCTGGAATTCATACCCCTAGGAGGCTGGGCCGCGCCCAGCGTCCCCTCCCATAAGGTAGTGGTTCGTAACCGAGAGGGAACCTATATTCCGGGGATTATCGCAAGCAAGCCCCCCCATTATCTGAGCGAGGCGGAACGGAAAGCCGTGCCTGAAATTTCCACGATGGCTATTGATATCGGCGCGTCAAGCGACCGGGAGGTACGGGAGGATTATCGTATCCCCATCGCCGCGCCGGTACTACCTGACGCGGCCTTTGAGTACCGGGCCCGGCACGACATCATGATCGGCAAGGCGTTTGACAACCGTCTGGGCTGCGCCGCCCTAGCGGCCGTCTTGCGGGAACTGGCCGGGGAGGAACTGGGAGTGCGGATTACCGGCGCTTTTGCCGTCCAGGAGGAAATGGGGCTTCGGGGCGCCACGGTAACCGCCCGGACGGTTGCGCCCGACATCGCCGTCTCCTTTGAAGGCTGTCCCGCGGACGATACGGTGGTTGAACCCTATGCCGTTCAAACAGCCCTTAAAAAGGGGCCCATGCTGCGCCACATTGACGCCCGAATGATCACCAATCCCCGGTTCCAGCGGTTTGCCCTGGACATAGCCGCCGCAAAGGGCGTCCCGGTTCAGGAAGGGGTCCGTACCGGCGGGTCCACAAACGGCGGCGTCATCCACCTTTCCGGCAAAGCCGTTCCGGTGATCGTCATCGGCGTCCCGGTCCGCTACATCCACACCCATTACGGCATCGCCTCGTATGCGGATTTTGAAAACGCCGTTACGCTGGCCTGCGCGGTGATCCGCGCCCTCAACGCAACGGTCGTTAAGAGTTTTTAGCCCCTCCCCTGAGCGTCCCTTTCCCCTTAGTGAAGCAGACACGCAACCTGGTGTTCCGGGTTTTCCGGGGAAAGAGGCTTTAACACAGGCGGCGTGGTCAGGCACGTTTCCATACGCCGGGGACAACGGTCGTAGAAGTAGCAGCCCGGGCGTTGGATGTTCGGGGACGGCACATCCCCGGTAAGGATGATGCGCTGCCGTTTCGACTCGATTTTGGGGTCCGGTATGGGCGCCGAGGAGAGCAGCGCCTGTGTATAGGGATGGGCCGGGTTGTGATAGAGGTCCCGGTAATCGCTGATTTCCACGATCTTTCCCAGATACATCACCGCCACCCGGTCGGATATATGCTCGATCACCGCCAGGTCGTGGGCGATGAAAAGATAGGAGAGGCCGATTTCCTTCTGGATGTCCTTAAAAAGATTCAGAATTTGGGCCTGAATGGAAACATCCAGGGCGGAAACCGGCTCGTCCGCCAGAATGACCTGGGGGCTTAGGGCAAGGGCACGGGCTATGCCGATCCGCTGCCGCTGGCCTCCGGAAAACTCGTGGGGATACCGGTTCTTGTAAAACCGGAGCAGCCCCACCCTGTCCATGAGCGTTTCCACCCGGCCGTCGATTTCCCCCTCGCTCATGTCCAGAAGCCCCAGCTTTTTGTAGATCCGCATCGGCTCGGCAATGATGTCTCCCGTGGTCATCCGGGGGTTCAGAGAGCCGTAGGGGTTTTGAAACACGATCTGCATATTCCGCCGGACTTCCAAAAGCTGCCGCCGGTTCATGGCGGAAAGATTTTCCCCGTTCAGGCGCACTTCCCCCGACGTGGGGGTATAGAGCCGGGCAAGGGCCCGGACCACGGTGGATTTCCCGCATCCCGACTCCCCCACAAGCCCGAGGGTTTCCCCCTTTTTGAGGGAAAAGGAAACCCCGTCCACCGCGTAGATAAACTGTTTTTCCCGCTTAAAGGGGTTTAACCCCCCCCCCCCCCCTAGGGGGAAATACATACACAGGTCTTTTACTTCCAGTAAATCAGCTTTTAATACACCGTTCATGCCCCGCCTCCATTCCAGCAGCTTGCCCCGTGGCCGTTTCCGTAATCGATCTCCGGAGGATACGCGGTCTTGCATTCCTGCCGGACTTCGGCACAGCGGGGGAAAAAAGGACAGCACGGGGGAAGGTCTATCACATTCGGCGGCTGGCCGGGAATGGAAAAGAGCCGTTCCGCGTTCGGACGATCCAGCCGGGGCACCGACTTGATAAGCCCCCGTGTGTAGGGGTGCCGGGGATCCTCGAAAATATCCCCCGTCAGCCCCCGCTCCACAATCCTGCCGGCGTACATCACGTAGATAGTGTCGCACATCCCCGCCACCACTCCCAGGGAATGGGTGATGAGGATCACCGCGGCGCCGAATTGCTGAGTCAGCCCCTTCATGAGGTCCAAAATCTGGGCCTGAATAGTTACGTCCAGGGCGCTGGTAGGCTCGTCGGCGATGAGAATCTCCGGGTTGCAGGAAAGCCCCATGGCGATCATCACCCGCTGGCACATACCCCCGGAAAACTGGTGGGGATAGGCGTCAATCCGTTTCTCCGCCGCGGGAATCCCCGCGAGGGCGAGCATTTCCACCGCCTTTTTCCGGGCTTCCCTTTTGGAAAGCCGCTGGTGCAGTTGAATAGTCTCTATCATCTGGGTGGAAATCCGCAGAAAGGGATTAAGACTCGTCATGGGGTCCTGGAAGATCATAGAAATCTTGGCCCCCCGGATAGAGCGAATCCGCTTCCGGTCCATCTTCAGAATATCCTCGCCGTGAAAGAGGACCTCCCCGCCCAGGATTTTCCCCGGAGGGGACTGGATCAGATTCATCACCGAAAGGTTCGTAACCGACTTTCCCGAGCCGGATTCCCCCACAATGCCCATAACCTCCCCTTTTCGCAGGGAAAAGGAGACCCCGTCCACCGCCTTAACCACTCCCTCATCCGTAAAGAAATGGGTTTGCAGGTTTTTCACCTCCAGGACCGGAGCGTCCCGGACGCTTGCCGCCGTCTCTGCCATAACCGCCTCCTTGAAGAACCCGCGCCGTCAGGTCCTGTTTTTGCTTTGGGGATCAAAAGAATCCCGAAGGCCGTCCCCCAAAAAATTCATGGCGAAGAGGAAGACGGTCATGACCACCGCCGGGGCGATGAGCAGCCAGGGGTAGAGTTCCATCCCCTTTACCCCTTCGGAGACCAGGGAACCCCAGGACGCCAAGGGCGCGGAAACGCCGAGCCCTAAAAAGGACAGGAAACTCTCGTTCATGATAAAGGAGGGCAGCGAAAGGGTGGCGTAGACAATGATGATCCCCAGGGTATTGGGGAGCAGGTGCTTGCGGATAATCCGGGGCGCGCCGGCCCCCACCGACCGGGCGGCCTGAATGAATTCCGCGTTTTTCAGGCTGATAATCTGCCCCCGCACCACCCGGGCTATGGTAAGCCAGGATACCAGGGCGATGGCCACAAACAGGATAAACACGTTCCGCCCGATTATGGCCATCATGATGATAACCACCAGCATATATGGAAGGCCGTACATGACGTCCACAAAGCGCATGATCAGATTGTCGAGCCGCCCTCCGGCGTAACCCGCCACAGCGCCGAAAAAAATACCGATGATGAGGGCCGTAATGGTCCCCAGCACGCCGATACCGATGGAAATTCTCCCCCCGTAAATCACCCGGGAAAACACGTCCCGGCCCAGAATATCCGTGCCCCAGATATACACCCGCTTGTGTATGGGGTTGACCGCCGCGTCCACCCGCATGGCCTCAAGTTCAGCCCGTTCCGCCGCGGTGTATTCGGTCCGGCCCTCCCGGGCCATCACCAGCGACAGGTAGGCTTCCCGTGTACGGATCATCACCGCGCCGGCCGGTTCCATGGAAGGAGGCAGGTAGATATGCTGGATTTCTTGCCGCTCGTAAGGATAAACCGGCAGCACGGGAGCGAAGATCGAAACAAGAATATAAAGCACCACCACAACCAGGCCGAAAATAGCCATTTTATTCTTTCTGAGCCGTCTCCAGGCGTCCCGGCTCAGGGAAACCGGCTTTAAGCTCTGATTAAACTCATTGAGCGCAGCGTCAACTTTTTTTCGCGAAAAGAACATACGTTTCGTACGCCTCCTCCTCAATCAGTAGTTATTGCTGCTTTCCAAAAATTTCGGTTTTGGAAAGCAGCCTATTTATAGGAAATACGAGGATCCAGCAGGCCGTAAATAATATCCACGATAAAATTCATTGCCACCAAGATACAGGAATACACAATGATGGTCCCCATAATCAGGGTATAATCCCGGTTCAATGCTGAACGCACAAAGAAGGTGCCAAGTCCGGGAACCGCGAAGATGCTCTCCACCACCACCGATCCGGTTACAATACCCGCGCAGGCCGGCCCCAGGTAGCTGACCACCGGGAGCAGCGCGCCCTTGAGGACATGCTTGACCATAATGACCGGCATGGAAAGCCCCTTGGCCTGGGCGGTGCGGATATAGTCGGAACGCAGGGTTTCCACGATGCTCGCCCGGGAAAGCCGGGCGATGTAGGCAAAATACGGCATTGAAAGGGTAAAAGCCGGCAGAATCAGGGTGAACAGGCCGTTCCGCCCGGTGATCCAGCCGGAGGTGGGAAGCCACTTCAGCTTAACCGCGAAGATCAGCATCAAAACCGGCCCCGCCACAAAAAGCGGGATGGAAATGCCCATCACCGCCAGGGACATGGCGCTGTAATCCAGGGTGGAATTCTGCCGCAGCCCGGAAGTAATCCCCACCGTTACCCCCACGATCAGGGCGAAGATCAAAGAGGTAAGCCCCAGGATTATCGAATTGGGCAGGCTCACCGCGATAAGGTCGTTTACCGTAAAATCTTTGTTGGTAAAAGACGGCCCCAGATCGCCCCGCAACACATCCCCCAAAAAACGGAAGTACTGCCGGGGAAGGCTCTCATCCAGATGATATTTTCGCAGGAGGTTTTCCATGACCGCCGGGGGCACCTCCTTCTCACTGGAAAAAGGGCCCCCCGGGGCAAGCCGCATCATAAAGAAGCTGAGGGTAACGATGGCGAGCATCGTTGGAATGATACTCAAGAATCTTCGTAAAATGAACCGCCCCATGGTTGTCCCCTATTTCCGCTTGATACCGACCCAGGGGTGAAGGTCCTGGGGATTGGTGTACCAGCCGTCCCATTTGTCCAGATCGATGAGGTTCTGGGACACATAGTAGTAGATGGGAATAACCGCCTGATCCCGGGT
>JAIRSS010000050.1 GCA_031255315.1 Spirochaetaceae bacterium | reverse complement strand
TTGCCGGAAATAAAATGAATGAAATATATTCGGACAAATCGGCGGAAGGTCTCACGCAAAAAATGGTACTGGAGGATACCATGAGCCGCATGATGTATGAAGGCTATGATCCTTCCGCGTACATAGCGTCCCATCCCGAATCGCTTACTATGGAAAAGGCGCTTGGGCTGGCGCGGGCAAAGACGGCTGATTTTTCAAATCCCCGTACCGCCACCGTGGTAAATGATTTAATCATAACGCCCCAGGGCCAGTTCAACACCCACCGTATTTAACCGGGGCGTTCGCGCCCCCCGTGAACTGGCGCAGGCGCTTTTTAACGCAGGCGCTTCAAGCGCGGGAGGCATACAGGAGATTAAAAACATTTTCGCCCTGTATGCCGAAAAAACGATACGGCATCCCCGCAGGATAAGCCTTCGCTGCCCCTTCCCGATAACGAGAAAAATGTCCTGCTTGTCTTTTTATCGGATGACGGCAATGCTCTTTCTGATAGTTCCGATGGTTCCGGCGGTTCTAATGCTCCAGGGGGTTCAGACGGTTCTGATAGTTCCGGCGGCTCCGGCGGCCCTGACGACTCCGGTGGTTTGAGTGGTAAGGATGCTACGGTAACGGCGGTTGAGAACCTTTACCGGACAATGGCTTTTTTGGTATCCGCCCGTATTATCGCTAACATGGATTCCCTCACCTATAAAAAGGCCGAAGGCTGCTGGCGGCTCCTGGAAAAACTGGAACAAACCATTGATCAGGAAAACCCCGTTGTATACGCCGCCATTCGGGATACACGCACCGCCCTGTCGCGGGAACTATCCCGGCGCAAACTGGACGCGGAAATGATCCGCGCTATTCCTGCCGCCGCGCCGCTCTTGTACCTCGCTTATTATTTAGGCTGCGATGAGGATAAACTCCGGGAACTTAACAGTATCGCCGATTCTTTCACGGTTGAAGGGGACGTAATCTATGTCTAGGATCATCGTTATAAACACCGCGAACGGGAAAGAACTCCTCTGGCGGCATATTAATATCAAAAAATCCCTGGACGATATTTGCCATACTCTGGAACTGGAAATCCCGGCGAGCGAGCGTACCAAGATACGCAAACATGAAAAGATAGAAGTGCGCTATGAAAATAATCTGGTAAAGGATTCGAGCGGCAGGCGGCGGGTTGCCACGGTAATGGTCGATGAGATTACCGCGAGCGCGGACGTTTCCAAACACGGCGTACTCGTTATAGGCCGCAGTCCGGCGCGGGATATTGTCGATTCTACCTGGGGAGGGGATAATGACGGGCTTCTCTTAAACAATACGCTGTATCAAATCACAAAACATATCTGCGATAAGTTCAAAATCACCTGCGGTATTATTCCCAAAGACCAGGGCGATATTACGGGGCCGGTAACTATTTTTACCTGGGAGAACGAAAGCCCCTGGTCAAAGCTCATTGCCGAGGCGGACAGCCAGGGCTTTATACTCACCAGTAATGAAGCCGGTGATTTATACCTGTGGAAGGCGGGGATCAGGCATGACGGGTTTCACCTGACCGAAGGGCGGAATATTAAAACCATTGAATGGAAAGAGAACGGAGCGGAACAGTACCACGAATACGTGGTAACCGGAGGCTACGGGGAACCGGCCAGGATCATAGACAACACCTGTAACAACCAGCGCGTCCTGACCCTCGACCTGACAAACCCCGATGTGGAACCGTCAAAGCTCAAGCGGCGGGCGGAAACGGAAATGCGCCGGAGAAGGGAAAACCGTGTTACCGTCACCGTTTCGGGCTGGGGGCTGACGGACACGCAGATAAAAGACTTGGGGGCTACCAACGGGAAAGAAATATTCTGGGTTCCGAATTTACTAATCCCGGTTAGTATGCCCTCGCTTGGGTTAGAAGCTAATCTGTTAATCGCGGAAGTGGAGCTGGAGGCGCGGGAGGATTCTATGAGCAGTACCATAACCCTGGTAAACCGGGAGGCGTATGTATGATGGAACAGATCAGGGAATTAGGCGCGAAACTGCGCAATCTGTTTGCCGCCGGTGAATTTCAGAAACGGTACGCGGACGGCGATAAAAAAGATTTTGTACAAGTGAGAACCCACAACGGCAGGGTGGTGGAAAAAAGAGAAGCCTTTCCCTACGGGTTTTACGCCAAGGCGAAAAACGGCAGAACTTTCGTATTTTGCCAGGGAGGGAACCCTGACGGCTTTGAGATTTTTCCGGTACAGGCGGGGGACGGCGTAACGCCGCCGGAACTGGAAGAGGGGGATGTCGCCGTTTATACCGGGGAAGGCGGGTATACGATTTACCGGGAAGCGGGGGATGTTGAAATCCATGCCAAAGGCGAAGGCAAAACGGCAATAAATACGGAGGGCGGAGACCTTGAGGTCAATATCGCGGGGGACGGCGCGGTAAAAATCACGTGCGAAAACGGCAAATTCTTTTTCGGGAACGGCAACGCGGATAATCTTTACGCCGCCTTCAGGCGTTCCATGCGTGCCGTTGCCTGGAAGGAACCGGTTCAGCGGTTCGGGACCAACGCCCTGCGTAACATCGCGGAACTTCGCCGGAAACTGCTTTCCGGGGAAAACATCCGGCATGGTTTTGCCGGGTTTGACTTGCGCGGGCGGGGGAAAATCCGCCACATAAGGAGCGTCCATATCTCCGGGCGGATAGTGCAAAAATGCCTCTGCGATAAGGTGCTGACCCCGATCCTGACACGCCCCC
>JAIRSS010000038.1 GCA_031255315.1 Spirochaetaceae bacterium | reverse complement strand
CTAGCGCAGGTTCCAGGAAAGAACCGCCGCCGCTCGGTAAAAGGCAAACGTTACAGGCATTTCACTATCGAGCTTCCTATCCAGATAATAGCGATCCCTGGAGTCGTCGGTGTACTGCGGAACAGTCCGCATTTGAAGGATAACGGTTATGCCGAACTGCTTCGTTATCCCGGTATTGTACAGCGCGGAAAGTTTCCATTCAGGCATATCGTACCCGGAATCAGCGCGGGCCGCTGCGTCATAATCCAGCTCGTCCCAGATTTTGTATTCCATTTCCCCCATAAAACCGATCAGGTTCAGGAACCGGGACGCAGGCAGTTGGTAGCCTATTACATAGCTGGCGTAATAGTTCAGGCCGTTCCGAAACAGGCCCCCCCGGTTTTCATATTCCCAGAGCTGCTTAGGACCGGCGCTGGTATTGGCCCGGTAATTCACCTCTTGATACGTTTGAAACAGCAGGTGGTTCCAGTCGCCGGGCAGGACCGCCGCAAGGTCAAACTGGAGAACCCCGCCGCCGTAGACCTTCCAGACAAGCCCTTCAAAGGGAGACCCGGCCAGGTCATTGAAGGACTTTCCGTTCTTCATCCCCCGCGTGTTAATTGCCAGGCCGTTGCCCAGGCCGGGGATGTTCCAGCCCGATCCTCCCAGAGCGCCCGCCTTGATCTGCGCCAGGGCGATGGGGGTTAATACGGCCTCCGCGCCGGCGTTCATGGACAAGGGGCTGACGTTCACGGTGAGGTTCGTCGTAAGGTTGTTCCCTGAAAAAAGGAAATGATCCCCCCGCAGGACGGGAACGGCAAAGCTCTGGGTAAACGCAAGCTGCGCTTCCGGCAGGGAAGAAACCGACAGGCTTAGATTACTGGACGCGGTTATACTGGACTCCGCCCGCAACGCGGCGGAACCCGCCATTAAAATCAGGGTTAAACCAATAAACAAACGGCGTTTTCCCATGACATTATCCTCCTGTTTGTAGTATACCATACTCTATGCAGGACAAATTTACCATCCTGAAAACTCACTTCGGGTACACCAGTTTCCGCCCCGGACAGGAGCCGGTCATAGACGCCCTTCTCGCCGGCCAGGATGTTCTGGCCGTTATGCCTACCGGCGCGGGAAAGTCCCTCTGCTACCAGATTCCGGCCATGCTTCTGAAAGGGCTTACCGTGGTCATCTCCCCCCTCATCTCCCTGATGAAGGATCAGGTAAACGCCCTTCAGGACGCGGATATTCCCGCGGCGTATCTTAACAGTTCCCTCAGTCCCGGCGAATACGGGGAAACTATCTCACGGGCCGTCCGGGGGGAATACAAAATTCTATACATCGCCCCGGAGCGGCTTCTGCGCGGCCTTCCTCCCGCGCTTATGGAGGAGTCCCGGCGCATCGCTATGGTGGTTATCGACGAAGCCCACTGCATATCCCAGTGGGGGCATGATTTCAGGCCCAGCTATCTGCACATAACGAAATTTATCCAACAGCTTGCCGTCCGGCCTGTTACCGCCGCCTTTACCGCCACCGCTACCGGGAAGGTGCGGGAAGATATTCAGAGGATTCTGAATCTTGAAAATCCCTTTGTCCTTACCACGGGCTTTAACCGGGAAAACCTCTACTTTGAGGTGCAAAAGCCCCGGGATAAATTCCAGGCGCTTATGGACTGCCTCCAGAGCCGCCGGGACAAGAGCGGCGTCATCTACTGTTCCACCCGGAAGACCGTGGATGAAGTATGCCAGGCCCTCGTCTCCCGGAACCTGGCCGCCACCCGGTATCACGCGGGGCTGGAGGATGAGGAACGCCGGCGGAACCAGGACGACTTCATCTACGACCGTAAGCCTCTTATGGTGGCGACCAACGCCTTCGGCATGGGTATAGACAAGTCCAACGTGGCCTTTGTCATTCATTACAATATGCCGAAGAATATCGAAAGCTATTACCAGGAAGCGGGGCGGGCTGGACGGGACGGCAGCCCTGCGGACTGCATACTCCTCTACAGCCCCCAGGACGTGCGGATCAACTCGTTTCTGATTACCAACAGCCAGGAAGAAGAGGAAGAGCGGGACGAAGCCCTGGTTGCCCACAATCTGGAGCTTCTCAAGGCCATGACCTTCTACGCCACTACACCGGACTGCCTGCGTTCCCGGCTTCTGGGCTATTTCGGCGAGGCCGCCCCAAGCTACTGCGGCCACTGTTCCAACTGCGACACGGTCTTCGTGTCCGAGGACATTACCATCCCGGCCCAAAAGATCGTCTCCTGCGTGTACCGCCTGGAGCGCGCGGGCCGCCGGTTCGGGAAAGCTATGGTGATAAACATTCTGCGGGGCAGCAAGAACGAAAAAATCCGGTCTTTCAGCCTGAACAAGTTGAGCACCTACGGCATCATGGCGGATATGGACGCCCACCGGGTCAGGACCATTATGGACTATCTTATTGACCAGCAGTATCTTTCCGTTACCGGGGATGAATTCCCGGTCGTGAAACTGACGGATACATCAAAGGAGATTATCTTTGATAAGAAGCCTCTTTCCATGATGCTTCCCCGTGAAGTGAAGCGGAGCGTATCGCCGGATTTGTCAGGGTCCGCCGGGTTTACCGGCCCGGCTAGAAGCCCGGCTGCCAGCCTGGTCAAAGGCCCTGGTTCCCCCGACGCCGGACCGGATGACGCACGCCCCGCGCCGGGCGAACTTTTGACAAAGCTCCGGGAACTGCGGGCGCGCCTGGCCCAGAAAGCGCGGGTCCCCTCATACATCGTCTTTTCTGACGCCTCCTTGCGGGATATGTGCCGCAAACTGCCGGAAACCCCGGACCAGTTTCTGGAAGTTACCGGAGTTGGGGCCGTCAAGATGGAAAAGTACGGAGACGCCTTTATCGGGGCGATCCGGGAATGGAAGCGCCGGATACCCGGAACAGACGCATAGCGTATGAACCTTACCGATGTGCGTATCATCCTTTCCCGACCCTCTGAACCGGGCAATATAGGGGCCGTCTGCCGGGCCATGAAAAACATGGGCCTTTCCCGGTTACGGCTTGCCGCCCCGCTGATTTTCGATCCCCACAACCCGTCCGAATTCCTTCCCTCCGCCGTTGAGGTAATCCGCGCGCGGGCGGTCCACGCCGCCGATGTCTGGGAAACAGCCGAATGTTTCGCCTCATTAAAAGAAGCGGCTGCCGGCTGCGCTCTGGTCATCGGCGTAACCCGCCGCAGGGGTTCCCGGCGTAAAGCCTGGTCCCTGACCCCCGCCGAAACCGCCGCCCGGCTTGCGAACCACCCCGGCCCCGCCGCCCTGGTCTTCGGGAATGAACGCACCGGCCTTGAGGATGGGGAAATCCAACTGTGCAACCTGACCTCCCACATTCCCGCCGCCGCGGCTTTCCCGTCCCTTAACCTGTCTCACGCGGTCCAAGTCTACGCCTATGAGCTTTTCCGCGCACTGGCCCCGGACCAGGCGGACGCGGGAGGGACGGCGGATAAAGCGCCCGGCCAATGGGTTCCCCTGGACCAGGATCGTCTTGAGGCCCTCTCCCGGGAGTTAAGCGGTTCTCTGTCGTCTCTGGGTTTCTACAAACAGCCCGGCAGGGAAGAACAAGAACGCTTCTTCCGGGATGTTTTTTCCCGTGCCGGAATTACCCAGCGGGAAGGGCAATACATCGCGGGTATCTTCGCCAAAGCAGCGCGGCTTGCTCAAAAAAAAACGGAAGGGCTTGTTTCAACGTAACATCCGCGGGTTCGCCGGAATCGCCGGGCTGCGCGGCGGCGGGCTGTCTTACGGGGTCCAGCGGAAGCCGAGATTGAACTTTCCTAAAAAAGGCGCCCGCGGATCCGCCAGACTCCCTATGTCCGGGTATCTAAAGGGATACACCGGGACTTCGACGCCCAGAACAAGCGTCCAAGACGCGCCTATCGTGTAGGCCGCCTCTATTCCGGCATAGACATCGTAGTACCGGTACTCAAAGGGCGTTAAAGCGCTATCGTAGGTCCAGTATAATTCCTCATACCCTCCGTCAACCCCGAACGTCAGAGGCAGGGTGAAGGGCGGGAATTCCACGCCAAGATTATAGCGCACCCACTGGTTGGTTACCGGTATCTGCCGGTTGTTCTTCAAGATCGAGCGCCGATCCGCCGCGCTCAGGACAATCCGGAAGCGGGAGGCCCGATACCCGATGTTGATTTCACCGAAAGACTGGTTGTAATCTCCGGAATTGGAAAGTTCCCGTGTTATCGGGATGTCTAACCTGAACGAGGTGAAGATACGCCATTGGGGAATAGTCAGTTTGAGGAGGAGGGAAACCCCAAGGCTGACGTTGGCGAAGCCGGTATTGAGCAGGCCCAGATACGGACCCGCTTCGACGCCGAAGAAGCCCGCGTCCCAGGAAGCGCGGGTAAAGATGCGGTTCATCAAGATAGAATCCCGCTCAAAAGCGACGGTATACCCCAGGGATTCGGAAAAGTTACCGGCGGCGGAAACAGCGCCGGTAAGGTAATACTCGTTTCTCAAGCGGACATCGTCGGAGAAGAAGCCTTCTGGACCGGGGAAGAAGGCATGAAGCCCGGTGGAAACGGCTATGCGGGGTGAGCGGCCCAGGATTCCCGGCGGCAAAATCGCCGTGAGCCTTTCGATCTCCATCCGGACCTCGTTCCGATCCGCCTCCCGTTCCGCCAGTAAACGTTCGGTTTCCGCCTGGGCCTCCCGCCGGTCCGCTTCCCGGGCCGCCGTGAGCCGCTCGAGTTCCGAAAGGGCGTCTCTAAGCCGCCCCCGAAGGTCCGCAAGCGCCGCGTCCGCATCAACCGTAAACAGGTCCGGCTGAAACATCTCCAGTTAAGGAATATGTCCATTTGCGCCCATACGCAAAATAAAATATCCTTTTGTGGCAAGCTCTTTTGCCCTGCCACTTACCTTTTCGCTGTCACTGTGATACGTCCGCTGCTGTCCGCGGATAGTCATTCTAAAATCGACAATTATCCCTTTTTCCATATCGGTAAGCGTATCCTCCAGTGCCTTCATCGCAATCGCTTTTTCCTCTTCTGAAAGCGCGGTGCTGTTTTTTATTTGCTCTCTGTATTTTTTCCCGCTTACCCCGGTCGCTGACACCAACTCACCATTATATTTTTTGGGTTTTCGCACAGGGCGGACTCGAATTTCATTATGGTCATAATAATATTTTTTTACTTTAACAAAATAAAATATATGCTCATAAACATCACGGAGACGGTCTTTGCAGCTTTGCGTTCCTTTCATTTGATCCCAAATAACATCATTCCGCAAAATCCAGCCTGAATCCATAAGACTTAACGCCACCCGCCAAGGCATACCCATTAATGCTTTATCGTTGTATTTATCACCGAGATTGAGCCAGAGAGACCCCTCGTTAGTCAAAATTCGTTTTACCTCATTAAAAACTTGCGTGAGTTTATTAACGTATTGCCGAAAATCAGCCTCATTGCCAATTTCTTTTTCATTGCCATTATTGTCATATTCCCGTAACCGCCAGTAAGGAGGAGATGTTATGACACAATCAATAGTATTGTCCGGCAATGTACGCAATACTTCCAGCGCGTCCCCGGTGATAAATGTGTAATCCTTCCTTCTTTGTAAGACGTCCTCTAATCCCATTGTTTGATGATATAGTCCTCCGTTTCGATTGTCAAGCGCCGAATCCTCGTCCCTCGGAACCGACCTTCAGCGCCATAGCCCCAAAGCTTCACGCCGTGAAACCAACCTTTAGGCTAATGGAACTAAAGTGTCGTCCCGCGAAATTAGAACTTCGTTTCATGGAACGAAAGGCTTGTTCCGTGGAACTGAAAGATGGTATAATAAAACCGCGTTTTGGTTCCACGGAACCGGGCGAGATGACTCAAAAGGAGGCTTATATGCCTGACTATATCCCCAGAGGGGACGAGCAATTTTTGACATGGGCGGGAAACCTCATCACTTACGCCAATGGACACGCCGGCGCGATGAAGGTTGACCCGGAGATCATACAGCCGTTACAGACAAAATTGACCGCCTATCAGACGGCATTCAATACGGCAAGCGGCCCGAACAGAGGCAAAGTGGACGTTCTAAACAAAAATGAGGCGCGGGATGCCTTAAAATCGGACATTCGGACTTTCGTTAAGGCGTTTCTTGCCTACAATCCCGCCGTTTCTGACGTGGACAAGGAACACATGGGGCTTCCGTTGCACGACACGACCCGCACTCCCGCTCCCCCACCCTCAACGATACCCGAATTGGAATTAGACAGTTCCATAATCAGGCAAATCACCGTTCATTACAGGGACGCGGGAAGCGACAAACGGGGCAAACCGGCGCACATTCACGGCGTTGAATTGCGGTGGGCTATTCTGGATAATCCGCCGTCGTCGGTGGAAGATTTAACCAAATCGGCATTTGATACGGCAAGCCCTTATACGTTTAAATTCGATGAAGCGGACAGAGGGAAGGCGTTATACATTTGTCCATGCTGGGAAAACAACAAGGAAGATAAAGGTCCTTTTGGTGAAATTGTGAAAGCAATTATTCCGTAAATAAAAAAGGGGCGCCGCCCGCCGTCCATGGCGGGCGGTTTCGTAACCGCCTGCGGCGGCGCAGTCTTTTCTTGCTCTTGCCATACAAGAAAGTGAGGCGAGGTTTGAAGGACAAAAAGCATCGCATAACAGGACTGTTTACGCTTCGCCGCAGTAGCGGCTCGGGGTTCCGTGTGGCTAGGTCATTCCGCTACGCTTCATTCCCACGCCACACTCCACCCACAGTTTGCCAGCCCTAAAAATGCTACGCATTTTTCTATTCGGGCTGTCAAACCATCGTAAACAGCCGGAACGTTATGCGCAGTTTGTCCGTATTCCATTTTATTTGTTTCACTATTTTTACATCTCACAATTTATCATTTTCTGAAACAGCGCCCCCAAGTTACCCTTTATGCCTGAGTCGTTCTGTATTAATACCGCTATATACCTGCTGCCGATTTCATAAAAATATGCCGTTCAAAAGGTGGTATCAATGGGGCGCTGTTTTTATTTGCCCCTAGTCTTTCCCGGATCAGGTTTTCTATATAACGCGCGTAACCTTCCTGAAATTCCTGCCAAATC
>JAIRSS010000035.1 GCA_031255315.1 Spirochaetaceae bacterium | reverse complement strand
GGGGACGGGATCATTGGAGACGACATTACCCGAAACGCCCGGCGCATGGCCGGGGTGGTCCCGGAACTGAATATTCCCTTTTCAGGCGGCGTACGGGGGGAAGTGGTGATGACCCGCGAAGTTTGGCGGGAAAAATACCAGGACAAGGCGAACTGCCGGAACGCCGCCAACGGCCTTATGCGCCGGAAAGACGGGCTGGGATGCGAGGACCTTACGCTCATCGCCTACGACGCTTCCGCCGCGGGGAATGACGGGTTCTTTCAAAACGAGATGGAAAAGATCGCCTGGTTGAAAGACCGGGGTTTTTTGGCCGCTGAAACCAGGGAATTTGAAACCGCCGATGAGGTGATAGACTATCGCGTGCAGGTGGCGGAAACGCGGAAATTCCTTTCTACGGACATAGACGGCCTGGTAGTCAAGGATAAGACCACCGACATGGCCGACCTGCGGCGGGCTCGTCCTGAACGGCAGATCGCCTTCAAGTTCGACCTGGAAGTGGCGGTGAGCGTACTCCGGGATGTGGAGTGGAGCGAATCCGGGGCCACCTACACCCCCATCGGCGTGGTGGACCCGGTACGGCTGGCGGGAACCACAGTTCAGCGGGCCAACCTCAATAACCCCGGCATGATCCGGGCGATGGGCCTTAAAATAGGCTCCCCCGTCCTGGTGGTAAAGCGGGGGGAAATCATCCCCAAGATCGAGGGCCTCGCTTCCGCCGAACCGGGAGACGGAACGGCCGCCCCGCCTGAGGCCGAAGGGCCGGAACTGCGGGACATCGAATTCCCCCGGAAATGCGGAACCTGCGGCGCTGATCTGGAAGACGGGGGAACCCGGCTTTTCTGTCCGAATGCGGACTGCCCCAAGCGGCTGCTGCACCGCGTCGAAAAGTGGGTTTCCGTCCTGGACATCCGGGAACTGGGGGAAAAGCTGATTCGCCAGCTTTTCGACCGGGGCCGGGTCCGCCATATCCCGGACCTGTACACCCTCACGGCGGAGGAGCTGGCTGAATACGACCGGATGGGGGAACTGTCCGCTGCCAAGGTAACGCGCCACATCATGACGCCCCGCCGGCTCTCCCTGGCCGCGTTTGCGGCGGGTTTCGATCTTGAAGGCGTCGGGGAGACCATCATGGAGAAGGTTGCGGCGTCGGGCTTCAATACCCTGGAAAAGCTCCGTTCCGCTTCGGTGGAGGACCTGGCGAATGTATACGGGCTTGGGGAGATCACCGCCCGCACCATCGTAAGCGGCCTTGCGGAAACCGTTGCGGAGATGGACGGCGTTCTTGCGGGGGGGATCATCGCCATCGCGCCGCCGCCGGAAGAAACCGCCCAGCCGCTGCGGGGATACTCCTTCTGTTTCACCGGAGAGCTTGCCTCCTTGAAGCGGAGCGAGGCGGAAGAACGGATCAGGGCCCTGGGCGGGGCCGCCAAGTCATCGGTGGTCAAGGACCTGTCCTTCCTGGTTACGAATGATCCTGAATCCGGATCGGGAAAGAACGCGAAAGCCCGGCGTTTGGGCGTCCCTATCCTCAGCGAAGAGGACTTCCTCGCCCTTCTCGCGGATCCCAGCCAAGCGGAGGCGCGCCGGGAGAACGCCGCCGCCCAGGGGGATCTGTTTTCGTGATATACGCTCGTTAGTATGTATTTTCGTCCATAGCTTGAAATTTTTCCCGGACCCCCTGTAACAGCGCCAGTTCCCGGTTGATGGTTTTCTCATAATCCAGAGACTTATCCGCAATGCGGTCCGCCTCATCTTCCCAGAACTGGATGTTCCGCAGGTTGATAAACCGGAAGCGGCGGTCCAGGGCTTTCTCCGCCCATTCCCGCGCGTCGTCCCAGTAGGAAAGAGCGGCGCGGTAGCAGGTTTCCGCGGTTTCAAGGCTCTCCAGGTTTTGTTCTTTCCAGGGGGCGTTGTAAAAATAGGCGTTCCGCTTGTTCCACTTGTTTCCCAGGAAAAGGTACTGCTCAATCAGTTTAAGATTGACGTGCATCATGAAAAGATAACGGTATTTTTCCCACTGGACCTCGTCTTCAATCCGGGCAAGGGCGTAGAGCGGGTTGGCAAAATCCGCCGTTACCGCCCGCTCCAGCCAGTAGATGTTTTCCATGGTATCATCGGGATATTGAACATAGTGCAGGTGAAACAGCCGGTAAAACTGTTCTTTGTATTGCACCATATATGCATCCATTCCCGGGGCATTGCTAAAGAGAAGTAAAATCCCCGCTATACCGGCAAGCGCTTTTTTCATCACCTTCCCATTATCGGCGTTTTCCCAACCGCCCCCCAAACCCGCTCTGCAATTTCTCCCGGCGGCAGGGAAGCGTCTATTCGTTCCACCCGCACCCCCGCTTCTTCGTACTGAGAGAGCAGGGCCTGATACCGGAAACGGACCTGGGTTTGGAAATCCAGGTACTCGTAGATGTCCCTGCCGGGCCGGGAAGCTATCCGCTCCAGGGCGGTTTTACTCTCCAGATCGAAAAAAACAAGGAGCTCGGGGGCGGGGAACGCGCTGTTTAAGGCGGCGGGAAGTTCGTCCCCGCAGGTTACGCCCTGATAAACCAGGGAAGACGGCGTATAGCGGTCGGACGCTACCAGTTCCCCCCGCGAACAGCGTTCTACGATGCCTCCCGGACCATAGAGGTGTTCGTTCCGGTCGGCGGCGAAAAGCCGGGCTATAGTTTCGGGCCGCAGGACAATCTCTCCCCTCAACACCGTGCGGATCAGGACTCCTACCGGGCCGCCGGTAGGCTCACAGGTGGCGTGGAAAGGGGGAAGGCCCGGTTCGGCAAAGCGTTTACTCAACAGTTCCAGTTGCGTGGTGGTCCCGCTCCCGTCTCCGCCTTCAAAGACTACAAAATTACGCATAATGACCATACCGGTTATTGTATCCACATACAGGGTCTTGATCAAACAGGAGCGCCGCCCCGCCCC
>JAIRSS010000246.1 GCA_031255315.1 Spirochaetaceae bacterium | reverse complement strand
ACCGACGGCGGATTGCGGGGGAGCCGGACAACGCGCGTCTCCCCGGCAGGTCCGCCGGGTGAACCCGCCAAAATCCCGGCGTAATAAGCGTCTATTCCAAATCCGAAGTTTGGGAACAGACGCTGCGGCCAGAGGAACACTTCGCCATGACCTGAGGATGACGCGGATATGCTTAACCGCCGCAATTTCCACCCCGCCCACCCATCAGAACTTGAGCAAAGCCACGTACCCCCAACGCCGGGGTCTTGGTTCCGTGCACCCTCAAAACGGTTGGTTTCGGAGCCGCCTAAGGGCGGTTTTGGGTGTTTGTTATTCCGGCCGTCCGCGCCGGACAGCCCGCGATTTTTTTTAAACCCCCGATTGACATATTGTACTATTACATTTATGATTGTACTAGATGAATAGTACAATCGTGAAAACGGAGTTGAGCTTTTCCCTGGACGCGGCCAACGGCGTGCCTATTTACCGGCAGATTATCCGGCAGATCGAATACGCGATCCTGTCCGGACGGATGCAGCCGGGGGATAAACTGCCGACTATCCGCTCCCTGGCGGTAGCCCTCAAGATCAACCCCAATACCATCGCCAAAGCCTACGGCGAACTGGAGCTTCGGGGGATACTGACGACCCAGGTGGGAAGTGGAACCTACGTGTCGGACAAGAAACCGCTGACGGAGGATGCGGCGGACGCCGGGGAAAAGCTCAACCGGAAGATTCGGGAGGCGCTGGACCGCTTCGTACAGGAGATGAAGCATCTGGGGGTGGAAGACGCGGAACTGATCGATCTCGTGAAGGATTGTGTACGCAAGACCCGGCGGCCATGTTCTCCGGGAACCCAAAGTTTCGATATAAAGGAGGAAACAAATTGATGAATCTCATTAGACCGAACAAACCGACGGATTCCCGGGACTGTCCGCCTCCGTTGGTAAAAAACATTCCCCATACGGGCAGGCGGCGGGACCGCATCAGGCTCAAGATCTTCGCCCTGCTCCTCTGCGCCGCGGGAATCATCGCCGCCCCGCACCTGCCCCGGACGCGGTTCTTCGATCCGGCGGTTTTGCGCGCCCTTTCCACACTGGCGGCTGCGGCGGTGCTCATCATCCCTTCGGTGCGTAAACTCGATGAATGGGAACGGGCCATCGTACTCCGGCTGGGCCGTTTCCACCGGGTCCGGGGGCCGGGGCTTTTCCTGCTGGTCCCGCTGGCCGACCGGATTGCCGAAACCGTGGATCTCCGCATACGGGTAACGGACTTTGCGGCACAGGAAACCCTTACCCGGGACTCGGTAACCGTAACGGTAGACGCCCTGTGTTTCTGGCTGGTCTGGGACCCGGAGAAAGCGGTGCTGGAAGTGGAAACCTACCAGGACGCGGTAATCCTGTCGGCTAAAACGGCGCTGCGGAACGCTATCTCAAGCCACGATCTTTCCACCTTCCTGGAACACGGGGAAGTCATCCAAAGGCAGATTCAGGAAGAGGTTGACCGGAAAACCACTGAATGGGGGATCACCATACAACACATTGAGATCACGGACATCCAGATTCCCGAAGCCCTCCAGGATTCCCTTTCCCGGCTGGCCCAGACGGAACGGGAGAAAAAGAGCCGCATCCTTCTTGCGGAAGCGGAAATCGAGATCGCGAAGCGGCTGGAATCGGCGGTGGAAATATACGCCCGGGCCGAGCCCGCCTTAAAGCTCAAGATACTGTCTATCTTGAACGAGGGACTCAAAGCGGGGAACTCCATGATGCTGGTCCCCAACAACATTACCGAAGAACTCAAGGCAAAGGATATCTTTGGCCTGGAAGCCCTGTTGGAACTCCGCAGACACGCGGAGGACCGTCAAACGGAAAACGATAAAGGAGAAGAAGTATGAACGTCGTCACCGCGCGCAACGTGGTAAAAGATTACGGCCTCAATGGGACCGTTATTCACGCCCTGCGGGGAGTAACCGTGAACTTTGAAAGCGGGGAGTTTGCCGCCATCGCCGGGCCTTCCGGAAGCGGCAAGTCAACCTTCCTGCATCTGGCGGGCTGTCTGGACACCCTCACCGGGGGCAGCATGAGTATCGGCGGGCAGGACGCGGCGGGGCTTTCGCAAAAGCAGCGCGCCCTTCTGCGGAGGCACAGTATCGGCTTTATCTTCCAGGCGTACAACCTTATCCCGGTACTCTCGGCGCAGGAGAACATCGCGTTCCCTCTCACCCTTTTGGGAACGGACAAGCGGGAAATTCGGGACCGGGTCGCTCAGGCGCTTGCGGACGTCGGGCTTGAAGGCATGGAAAAACGGCGGCCCAAAGAAATGTCCGGCGGCCAGCAGCAGCGGGTGGCCATCGCCCGCGCCCTGGTAAAGCGGCCCGCGTTGATTCTGGCGGACGAGCCCACGGCCAACCTGGACTCCGCGATAGGCCGGGAGATTCTGGAACTGATGGCCCGGCTCAACCAGAGCGAAAGGACCACCTTCATCTTTTCCACCCATGATCAGATGGTGATGGATTACGCCCGCAGGCTCATCCGTATCCGGGACGGCCAGATCGAATCGGACGAAATAAAACAGGGGTAGGTTCATGGCAAACATACTCGAATTAACGCGCATGGCTTTCCGCAATCTGACCCGGCGTCCGGTTAAGACCGCCCTCACCTGCGCGGCCATTGTCGTAAGCGTTACCGTCTCAATCTGGATGGACAGTTGGATCGGCGGGCTGCTCCTGGAATCCCGGCGGAACATTATCAACTACGAAACCGGGGCCGCCAAGCTCCAGACCCAAGGCTACTTTGACAAGAAAGACGAACTGCCCGGATACGAGACCTTTGCGGGCTGGGAGGAGTACGCCGCCGTCCTTAACGAAGGGGGGTACAACACCGCCCCCCGCTATACCTTCTCGGGAACCCTGTATTCCCTCACCGGTTCCGCGCCGCTGGTGATAAACGCGTGCGACCCCTCCGCGGAAGCGCGGACTCTGGCCTATACGCCGTATATCGAACTGGGCCGCTTTATCCGAAACGGCGAGTTCGGCCTCGCCCTGGGACTGATGACGGCGGACAAGCTCAAGGCCGGCGTTCCCACACGGCCGGATACGGCGGAACTGGAGGAATTGATTGAATCCGGCGGCTTTGACCCTGCTGACGAAGCCTTTATCCGCGCCTGTTACGCCCCTATGGAACAGCGGGAAGGCGCCGGGGGGCGGGCCAAAAGCCGGATGCTCCTGAAGCGGGACCTTCCTGAAGCGGACAGGGACCGCCTCTGGGACCTTGTTGACCGGACGGGCCGCAACGACGTGCGGATAGCCGCCGTCATCGACTACAAGATGGCCCCGGAATTCATACGGCGGGATAAGTGGGACGGGGACCTCTGGCCGCTTTTGAGCGCGGAGGAGCGGGTCCCGGTAGGCGCGGCCTATGAGTTTGACGGCCTTACCGATGCGTACCTGCTGGTTGAGGAAGAACCGGCGAACCTCGACGCGGCCCTGGCCGCCATGGTCCGCGTTGGGTTTTCCGGGGCGGTGCGGCATGTGAACCAGGTCATCACCGCCAAAGTAGTGGGCCTCGTGAATTCCCCGGACCCCTTCACCAACTACAACATCGCCTACATTCCCCTGGACGTTTTGCAGGACGAGGCGGGGATGATGCTGGAAGGCCGGGTTACGGAACTGCTGATCCGGGACAAGACCCTGGGCGCGGCGGACATGAACAGCAAAATCGAAACCAAAGCGGCGATCCGCGCCGCCCTGGACGCGGGGCTTGCGAAACGG
Source organism: Spirochaetaceae bacterium (assembly GCA_031255315.1). The sequence continues at coordinate 4,149 of JAIRSS010000246.1, read as the reverse complement.
GGAACGCGGCTTTACGACGGGCTGGAGGTGTTTTCCTGGATGGACTATGCGCAGGACTACCTGGGTTACGAAGCTATGGAATCAGGTTCATCCAAAATCTTTTCCATCATTCTCTTCCTGCTGGCCTTTATCGGCATTTCCAACACTATGCTGCTGGCCATCCTGGAACGGACGAAGGAAGCCGGCATGATGCGGGCCATAGGCATGACGGACGGCCAGCTCATCTTCACCTTCATGGTGGAAGCCTGCCTGCTGGGGATCATCGGTTCCGCCCTGGGCGTCATCGCCGGATGCCTTATCAATATCCCCATGGTCAAGTACGGCATCGACTTTTCGGAAATGCTGGAACAGATGGAGGGCAGCATGGGCTACCGGATCGCCGGGAACTTCCGGGGAACCTGGAGGCCGGGGGTCATTGCCGGCACCGGCGCGGCGTCAGCGGTTTTAGCCTCCCTCATGGCGTATCTCCCCGCCCGCCGGGCGGCAAAGATGACGATCACGGAAAGTTTGCGTTTTGAATAACCGCTGCGGTGAACAGCGGGTTTAGTTAAACGGAGGGTTTATATGAAAGGCAGACAGCTTCGGGGCGGCATGGGGATGATTATCACCATCGCCTTCCGGAATATTTTCAGGAATTGCAGGCGGACCGTATTCTGCGCGGCGGCGGTGGGAATCGCGGTGCTTTTTATCATTGTGTATTCATCCCTCATCGCGGGAATGCTGAAGAGTATGCAGGAAGCGGTGCAGATTTTTGAACTGGGCCATGTACGGGCGGTATCGGCGCGGTACGAGGAGGAAAGCGAATACAGCCCCGTACAGTACCCCGCGGCGGAGGGGCGGAGCCTTACGGCGGTGCTGGAACGGATCCGGGCCGTTCCCGGCGTCGCGGCGGCGTTCCCCCGCATCTCGGCCTACGCCTCCTTGCAGGAAAGCCTGGTCAAACACGCCGCCCTGTGGGGCTTGAATATGGAGGAGGAACGGGAGGTGCACCACTTCAATCTTACCAGACGGAACGACGGCCTCCTGGAAGGCCGCTGGCCCGCCCCGGACAGCAACGAGTGCGCCATCGGGCTGCGCTTCGCGGAAAAAACGGGCCTTAAACCCGGCGACCGGATTCCCCTCAAAACCGTGTCCGCCCAGTTCTCCGACAAGATGTGGGCCCCGGTAGTCAGCGGCGTCTTCCATTTTGATTACGCCAAAGTCGACGGGGAGACTATCATCGTGGACTTCCGCCGCCTCCAGCGCCTCCTGGTGCTGGACGACGCAGCCCAGCAGATCATCGTCTACGCCGGTTCGCCGGAACAGAGCGGGCGCATAGCGTCGGAGATGGAAACGATTCTCGGCCCCGACGACGTGGTTACCGAGTGGCGGGATCAGTATTGGATCGTCATGATGAACCGGTACGAACCCCTGTACTACCTGATCTATCTGGTCATCCTCACCGTGGCCTGCTTCCTCATCGTCAACACCATCGCCATGATCATCCACGAGCGGATCTCCGAGATCGGCATGATGGGGAGCCTGGGCATGAGCCGGGGGGAAATCACCGGGGTCTTCTTCTTCGAGTCCCTGTTCCTCGCCATGGCCGGCGCCGCGGCGGGGGTGGTTGTGGGGGGCGTCCTCACCGGCGTAGGCCAATTCTTCCCCCTGCGCTGGACCGCTCTCGCCGGGGAAAAAACCTTTTCCGAGATGCCCGCCGGCAGCGCCATATTCTTCGATTTCAGCTTCGCCATTCTGCTGAGAAGCTGGTTTTTAGGGGTACTTACCGCGGCGGCGTTCACCCTGTTCCCCAGTCTGAAAAGCGCCTTTGTGGAGCCGGTGGAAGCCCTGCGGAAATGACCGGTATTTCTTTCTTTACTTTACTATATGGAGGTTTATGTATGATGAAACAAACTATGAAACGCCCGGCCGGTTCATTCCCTGCTTGGGCTGGTTCGTTCTTAATCAGAACGGGTTCATCTCTAATCAGAACGGGTTCGTCTCCCGGCAGAGTTCCGGGAGCCCCCCGGCCCGGCGCAGCCGCGTCATTCGGCCTGCCCGTATTCGTGTGGGGATTGCTCGTTGCGGCGGCGGCGCTGTCTTATGGGCAAACGCCGTCCGCAGCGGAATTGCTGCGCCGGGTGGACGACAACGAAACCTTCGCCGCCATTGAATACGAAGGGGATATGATCATCGAGTACCAAAACAAGCGGTTTGTAAAAACCATGAAGGTCTGGGCCAGAGCGAATTCCGACAGCTTTATCGAGTTCATCAATCCTGAAGACCGGGGGACCAAGTACCTGAAGAAGAGCGGGCGGCTCTACGTATATTCCCCCGACGCCGAGGAAGTGATGCTGATTTCAGGACACCTGCTAAAAGAGAGCATGATGGGCTCCGACATGTCCTACGAGGACGCGGTTGAAAACGAAAAACTGTCAGCCCGGTATGATCCAGCCATCGGCGGTTCCGCAGTCTTGACATTCAACGGCGCGCGCCGGGACTGCTGGATACTGGACCTCACCGCGAAAAAACGGACCGAAAGCTACCCGAAACAGAAACTCTGGCTCGACAAGGAAACCGGGGACTGCCTCCACTATGAACTCTTCGCCCTTTCAGGGACCAGGCTCAAGGAGTACAACCTTTTGCAGGTGGGAACCTTTGGCGGACGGCGGTTCCCCGTTGCGATGGAGATACGGGACCTTTTGCGGAAGAACAGCAAAACGACCATGATTATGCGGAACGTGGTCATGGACAAACCCATTGCCGATTCGGTGTTCAGCACCCGGAATCTGGAACGGTAACGGCGGCGCAGCCCTGCTGAACGGGGCCCGCGGGCCCCGTTCAGGGTAGTACAGGTAGTGATGGAGGCTTAGGATGATGATGAAAAAGATAGTTTTTGCGATTTTTGCGGGTTTCCTGTCTATGACGATGACGGCGGCGGGGTTCAGTCAGGAACTTACCTTTTCGGGAATAGTGAACAGCAAGGCGGCGTACACCGCCGGCGCGGGGGATGCGCCGGACGCGGCCTTTGGGCTGGAAGAGTACGCCAACCTCCGAATCCAGGCCAAAATCCGGGACCGGGCGGTTTTTTACGGGGCCGTGAACCTTATCGCCGCCGCGGGCGCGTCCGCCGGGCCGCTTCTCGCCGCAAATCCTTCGGCCCTGAACGCGGCGGGGGACAACTACGCCGCCGTCATTGAACCGGAACGCCTCTATATCCGGCTCAACGGCGAGTATATTGATTTGGACGCGGGGCTTATGCGACTGGCCTTTGGGTTCGGCCAGGCCTGGGGGCCTATGGATTTCCTCAATCCCCGGGACCCCCGCTTCCCCGACGCCCGGCCCCGGGCGGTTCTGGGCGCGTCGGCGGCGGCTTTTCCGGGGGACTCGGCGAAGCTCCTGATTTTCGGCGCCGCCCCCCGGGACAGCCTGAGTACCGGCGGGGGTTTCCGTTTCGGCCTCACCGGGGAACACCACGGGGATTATCTGAGCGTCCAGGGTCTGTACGCCTACGAGACTCCCCGGACGGACGACTCTCCGTCGGGGGGCCCGTTGGGGATACACCGGCTGGGCCTTTCCCTCAAGGCGGAAGCGGGGGCGGGCCTTCTGGCGGACGCGCTTTACACCTACAACCACGACCAGGGAACGGGAATTGAAGGGCTGGCCGCCTGCGCCGGACTGGACTACTCATTTTATGACGGGAAGTTCTACGCCTTGGCGGAATACCTTTACAGCGGTTCCTATTCGTCCACGGCGGAAGGGGCGGGTCTTGCCAACCGGAACTATCTGTACGCCCTGCTCCGGTATAGCTGGAACGATTACACCAACACGGGCCTTGCCGGGATGATCTGCTTTGACGACTGGTCGTTTTCGCCAATCCTTACGACGGAATACGAACTGTTTCAGGGCTTTACCCTGGGCCTTACCGTCCGCGTCCCCCTGGATCGGGAAGTTTTCGGCGCGAACGACGCCGCCGGGGAGTTGGGCCCCCTCCCGCCGGGACACGCGGCGGGAGCGCGGGCCTTCCTAACCATGTCGGGGCGGCTCAGATTTTAGGGGCGGGGCCGGGACGTCCGCAGGGAAACGCAAACATATTCGCAATTTGTGTTAATCCGCGTAATCTGCGGACTTTGAAGTATTCTTTGTTGACGCCGCTAAACGGACGTTATG